>JBARVL010000604.1:0-3209 GCA_049646245.1 Crinalium sp.
ATGCAGCGTCTTGGAAACCACAATTAGGAACTCAAGTTTTAGTATTTGACAAAGACACATTAACCTTAGTTAGTCGTGGAGAAACTGATCCTTGGTTTCAGTGGCATTTTGGTAATGGATACGTTGATAATACTGGCTCAATTATTTTAGACGTAGCTCGTTATGAAGATTTCCAAACCAATCAATTTCTCAAAGAAGTAGCTACTGGTAAAACCACCACAAAAGCTAAAGGAACACTGTGGAAAGTTAATCTTAATCCTCAGACTGGTAAAGTCACAAAAACTGAGCAAGTATTAGATCGCGGTTGTGATTTTCCTGTTGTCTCTCCTTCAGAAGTTGGACAAGCTAACCGCTACACTTATCTATCTGTACATCGACAAAATGTAGATATTAGTAAAGAAGTTTTAAGTGCGATCGCTCGTTTTGACTACAAAACTGATACTCTCTGTGAAGCAGAAGTAGGAGAAAATCGCTATGCTTCAGAACCAATTTATGCTATAGATGCCTACAATTCTGAACAAGGTTGGATTTTAACCGTTGTGTATGATGGCAATAATAATACAAGTGAAGTTTGGATTTTCGATAGCGATCGCTTGAATGAATCACCAGTCTGTAAACTACAATTACCCAGCGTCATTCCTTTAGGTTTTCATTGTACTTGGAAACCCGCTTAAATCAATTAACAATTAACAGTAAATATTTTCAAGACACAACTCCCAATAATACCAAAGTAAAAAATTAGATGGATACAAAAGTAAATTCTTTATTTGTGCCATTATTTCTTTCCTCAACGTGATGTTTGGATTAGAAATCGCGAAGAATTGCAAAAATTAATATCAAGCAACACTTTTAGGAAACAGTCAGAAAATTTGGCACCAGGAGCAGAGGAAGAATTATCTGAAGAAGCACCAAGAGATCAACAAACAAATAAAGCGATTAATTTACGTGAATTATTACGAAAGGTCACATATTTTGAAGAATTGAGTGATTTAGATTTATTAAAATTTATTGAGCAAGGATATCGGAAAATGGTTCCGGCTGAAACAGTTTTATTTCGTGAAAACGACACTGGAGATTCTTTTTATATTATTTTGGCAGGCTCGGTAGAAGTTTTTTCTGAAAAAGCTAACAAGTACTTAACTACCCTTCAGGCGGGTGACTTTTTTGGGGAACTTTCTCTCCTGATGGGGATTCAGCGTTCAGCTAGTATCAAAACTCTAGAAGAAACTATTTTGTTTGTTGTTAGCCAAAAAGGGTTGAAAAAACTTTTGACACACCAGAAAGAATTAGCTGACCAAATTATTTACAAACTAGCAGAACGTCAACAAGAATTAGCTGAACGCAAACAGTCACTTAGAGACTTAGGATTAGTAGACGAAGCCGACTTAGACAAAAATCCTTTGGTTTGGGTGCGTAAACGTTTGAACACTATCTTTGGAATTTAATATCAATTGTCAGAATTCAGCAGCCAGAATCCCTGAGACTCCCCTGTTAAGATAGATAGATAAAGTCCTAAGATTTTTTACCTAATATTTGTACCTGTCCATGACCACTTCTCCACGCCGCTATCACATTACAACCTTCGGTTGCCAGATGAATAAAGCCGACTCGGAACGTATGGCTGGCATCCTTGAGGATATGGGCTTTGAGTGGTCAGAAGACCCCAACAATGCCAACGTCATCCTCTACAACACCTGTACAATTCGCGATAACGCTGAACAAAAGGTTTATTCTTACCTGGGTAGGCAAGCCAAGCGCAAGCATGAAGAACCTGATTTGACGCTGGTTGTTGCTGGTTGCGTTGCCCAACAAGAAGGGGAAGCATTGCTGCGACGGGTTCCAGAATTAGATTTAGTGATGGGACCACAACACGCTAATCGCCTGAAAGACTTGCTGGAACAAGTGTTAGATGGCAATCAGGTGGTAGCTACAGAACCTATTCAAATAGTTGAAGATATCACTAAACCCAGGCGAGATAGCACAGTAAGTGCTTGGGTAAATGTAATTTACGGCTGCAATGAACGCTGTACTTATTGTGTAGTTCCCAGCGTGCGTGGTGTAGAACAATCGCGCACTCCAGAAGCAATTCGCGCTGAAATGGAGGAACTTGGGCAACAAGGTTATAAAGAAATTACGCTTCTAGGTCAAAATATTGATGCTTACGGACGCGACTTACCAGGAGTAACAAAAGAAGGTCGTCATCAGCACACCTTGACAGATTTGCTTTATTATGTTCACGATGTCCCAGGAATTGAACGTATTCGTTTTGCTACCAGTCATCCCCGTTATTTTACAGAAAGATTAATTCGTGTTTGTGCTGAATTACCGAAGGTGTGCGAACATTTTCATATTCCTTTCCAGTCTGGGGATAATGAGCTACTTAAAGCAATGGCGCGGGGTTATACCCATGAGAAATATCGCCGAATTATTGACACAATTCGGGAATATATGCCAGATGCTTCTATTAGTGCTGATGCAATTGTGGCATTTCCTGGGGAAACAGAACAACAGTTTGAAAATACCCTCAAGCTGGTAGAAGATATTGGCTTTGACTTAGTAAATACTGCGGCTTATTCTCCTCGTCCTGGTACACCTGCGGCTGTATGGGAAAATCAGTTAAGTGATGAAGTGAAATCAGATAGATTGCAACGCCTTAACCACTTAGTATCTATTACAGCAGCAGAGCGATCGCAACGTTATTTAGGTAGGATTGAAGAAGTCTTAGTAGAAGACCAAAACCATAAAGATCCCACTCAAGTCATGGGACGGACACGGGGAAACCGTCTTACCTTCTTTAACGGCAGTATTGCTCAACTTAAAGGTCAAATCGTGCAAGTTAAAATTACTGAAGTACGTCCCTTCAGTTTAACTGGCAAACCCCTAGCTGTTCTCCCTCTGCCCTTTACCCCCTCACAAGTGTAGTTTTTAACCATCTAGGTAGCTGGGAGTCAATAGTCAAAATTATTGACAATTAAATCGCGAAATTTCATCTTTTTAACTCCCCCTACTTCCTCTGCTTCCCTGCCCCTCTGCCTCCTCTGCCCCTCTGCCTACTCTGCCCCTCTGCCTCCTCTGCCCCTCTGCCCCTCTGCCTCCTCTGCCTCCTCTGCCCCTCTGCCTCCTCTGCCCCTCTGCCCCTCTGCCCCTCTGCCCCTCTGCCTCCTCTGCCTCCTCTGCCCCTCTGCCCCTCTGCCCCTCTGCCCCTCTGC
>JBARVL010000605.1:0-2263 GCA_049646245.1 Crinalium sp.
TGCTATGTAAACCTAAAACACCTTTAGGCGTTCCCGTAGAGCCTGATGTATATAGAAGATATGCAAGGTTAGAGGGATTTAAATTTACAGTATTAGTATTTACTGGGGCGGTTTCGATAGCTTCCCAATCTGTATCTAAACAAACAACATGAGCGTTATGTTGAGGCAGAATTTCTAATAGTGCTTTTTTGGTTAATAGCACTGGTACTTGAGCATCTGCCAGCATAAAAGCTAAACGTTCTTGAGGATAAGTTGGATCTAAAGGAACGTAAGCGCCGCCAGCTTTTAAGATACCGAGTAATGCAATTATAGTATAGTGCGATCGCTCTACACAAACCCCAACTAAAACTTCAGGTTTAACACCCAAAGATTGCAAGTAATTTGCTAGTTGATTTGCCTTGTGATTGAGTTCTCGATAAGTAAGCTGTTGGTTTTCACAGATAACGGCAACGGCATCCGGTGTTTTTTCTACCTGTGCCTCAAATAATTGATTAATTGTACAATTATTAATTGGCGATCGCGTTTGATTAAATTCAACCAAAAGCTGATGTAATTCATCCTTTGTCAGCATTGGTAGCGTCGCCAAAGGTTGATTTGGTTCCGCAACCATAGCTGCTAACAAGGTTTGCAGATGTCCTAACATTCGCTTAATTGTAGCAGCATCAAATCGCTGAGTATCGTACAAAATCTTTAATGATAACTCTGCACCTGGCACTGCCATTACAGTTAGTGGGTAGTTAGTTTTTTCAAAAGATATAACATCATTGATTTTTAAATCTTGATTTATCTGCTGAACAGCCGCATCTAAGGGATAATTTTCAAAAACTATCAAACTTTCAAATAACGGGACACCGCCAGCAACTTCACTCCATCTTTGGATTTCAGCTAAGGGAGTATATTCATACTGACGCGCATCGACTTGTTGCGTTTGTAGCTGCTTTAACCAAGATAAAAGCGTATCTGACGCGCCAATCTTAACCCGTACTGGCAGAGTATTAATAAACAACCCTACCATCGCATCTGAGCCAATTAAACTAGGCGGACGACCAGAAACAGCAGTCCCAAAAACAACATCATTTTCGCCACTATAACGGCTTAATAATAACGCCCATGCTGCTTGGACTAAAGTATTAAGTGTTAATTGATGCTGTCGCGCCAGAGATTGTAACGCTGTGGTTGTTGTTGCTGATAAATGAATTTCTTGTTCGTCGTAACTTGATTGAGATTTCTGACCCCACCCCAACCCTCCCCTTATTAAGGGGAGGGAGCTAGTTTCCCCCCGAACTTCGGGAGAATTAAGGGAGCTAGTTTCCCCCCTTAATAAGGGGGGATTAAGGGAGCTAGTTTCCCCCCTTAATAAGGGGGGATTAAGGGGGGTATCTCCAACACTCAACTGATTTTGAGTAATTTTTAAAGTTGTAGGCGATCCAAATCCTATTAATTTCTCCCGCCAGAAAGCTTCAGCCTGAGATAATTTCTGTTGATGCAGCCAAGCAATATAATCTCGATAAGGACGGGGGCGAGGTAAAGATAACTCTTCACCTTTACAAAATGCCGAGTAATAATCAAAAATTTCCTTTAACAATATAGGATTTGACCAGCCATCTAATAGGATGTGGTGGTGGCTCCAAATAAAGCGATAACTATCTTTGCTTAACCTAATTAATGTTAAGCGTATTGGTGGCGTTTGTTTGAGATCGAATCCTTGTTCTCGATCTGCTTGTAGGAAAAATTCTAATTTTTGTTGCTGTTCAGTTGCAGGTATTTCTTGCCAATCATACTGTTGCCAAGGCAGTTTTACTTGACGCTGGACGGCTTGCACAGGTTCTTTGATGCCTTCCCAAATAAAGCAGGTGCGTAAAATCGGATGTCGTTCAATTACTTGCTGCCAAGCTTGTTTAAATACCTCAACATTTAGGTTGCCTTGAATGATACAACTTAACTGTTCAAAATAAACCCCAGAATTAGGCTCATAAATTGTGTGGAAAAGCATCCCCTGCTGCATGGGCGAAAGGGGATAAAAATCTTCAACGTTACCTTTGCCCATTTCAAACCTCTCCTATTGCTGTTAAAATTTCGTCTAAATCTGTTTGGCTCCATTGACTCCACTGAAACTCGGAGAAGTCAGAAGCGGTATAGCCTCCAGATAAGGGAGATTGACAGTGGGAAATAAGCGATCGCAATTTGTCTAAATAGCTCTCAGCTAAACGCTCAACTGTTGCACGTCGATAAATTTCCTCGCTGTATGTCCAATCAATTTGTA
>JBARVL010000606.1:0-5930 GCA_049646245.1 Crinalium sp.
GTCAACGTTGACGGCTAGGAGTTACTGCGATCGCACTTAAACTTAGTTCAGAAGTATTTTTCTGATTAGTTGGCGATGTTAACGCTGTTGAATTAAGAATTTCCACATTTAACCGATAACCGACATTTCTCACGGTTTGAATTAAGCTGGGTTGTCGAGGATCAGTTTCAATTTTCTTCCGTAAAGATAAAACGTGGGTATCAATAGTACGTGGATTATCAATAGCATCTGGCCAAGCGCGACGCAGTAAGTCAGAACGGCTTAAAGCTAGTCCTCCAACTTGAGCAAGCACGTATAGTAAACTAAATTCTTGAGGAGTTAAATCAATAAATTCGTCTTGATAGCGAACGCGCCGTTGTACTACATCAATTTTTAGCTCGCCATAATCTAAAGATGCTGGCACAACATTCAAACGTATTCGTCGCAGTAGTGCCTCCACTCTAGCTAGAAACTCTTGCATTCCAAAAGGCTTTGTTAAGTAATCATCGGCTCCTGCTTTTAAAGCCGCGACAATATCACCTTCGGTATTGCGGGCTGACAGCATGAAGATTAATGAGTGTCGTTGAGAAAGAAGCCAGCGACAAAACTCAACTCCATCTCCGTCGGGTAAGTCAGAGTCAACAATTACAAGTGCTGGTTGGCGGCTATAAAATGTTTCTCTAGCTTGCTGAATGTTAGCGCATTGAGCTACCCAGTAACCTGCTTGCTGTAAATGCCAGCCCAGGAGCGATCGCAGATTATGGTTGCCTTCAACTATTTGAACACAAACTGATGCCACAGCAGTATATTTCCCTTCAAGCTGGTGACTCACACAGTAACAGAGCTAATGTCAGGATATTGTAACTTCTGCTACTGAGAGTGAAGACGCGCGGAAAATACCAGAACATAATGCCTAACTTTTGGTCAATAATGGGTACAATAAACTTAACGAAGTTTAACAAAACTGTTACACTTCGTAAAAAACCTCATCTTAAATAGAGAAACTGCCCGGAGGAGGATAAGAAGAAATTCTTTTGGAATATCTCTAAATCATCTCAAACTGGCATAAATGCCTATAAAGCTCAAATAATTTTTGTTTAAAAATTATTTTCAGTTTCTACTCACGAATCGCAAAAACCAAAATATGTAGTTAAAATGCGTAATTACTGTAATCAAAGGTGAGGTAGTTATATAGAATACCACCTAAAAATAGCCCAGCAGGTACATGATCTCAAGACTGTGTTCAATTACGATTAAGATATGTCAAAGGTGATTTTCAAAGATTGCTGTTACTAAAGACATCAACTTTTAATTTATCAATAGCTAAAGAATTCCTCAAGCTGTCTTAAGTTTAGTTTTTTTGATAAAATCACTCAAACTCACCAAAACCTACTAGAAACTCTGAACAAATCCACAGCGTCTTTCCACTTAAAGCAATGCGATCCGCTATTGTTTTGATCGCACCATATACGAATTGCCTGCTCTTAACTAACTCTTTTTTATAGGTATTTAATCATGCTTCAAGATACTCAAACTATCCGCCACTACCAACAGCTTACCGATTCCCTTGTCGAAATGTGGAATCGGGGTTATCGGTTTGATGATCTCAGATTATATTTGGATGGCTATTTAGCTGCTCTCCGTAATACTAAAGTCGTTGAGCCATATCAAATACACCGCTTAGAGGAAGAAGCGACTAGGTATCTCTACGATACATCCAATTTTAATATGCTACAGACTGAGCGAGAAACTGACTATTATTAAATATTTTTTGGAAAAGGTAAGTTCATCGGCAAACAACTTAGTTTCAATTTCCTTTATTTAAAAAATCCCCTGATAAATTCTAGATATCTAGAATTTATCAGGGGATTGTGTATTATAATTACAAGATTTTAGGAAGCAAGCGCAACTTCTACCATTTGCTGCAAATCGCCCTTTTGATATAGCTCAATCAACACATCTGATCCGCCCAAAAATTGTCCATCAATGTAAACTTGAGGAATTGTTGGCCAGTTGGAATACTCTTTAATTCCTTGACGGATTTCGTAGTCTTCGAGAATATCAATAGTTTGGTAAGGTACGCCTAGCGTATTGAGAATCTGAACTACGTTATTAGAAAAACCACATTGGGGCATCAGTTTGTTGCCCTTCATAAAAACCAAAATTTTGTTTTCTTTGACTAAATTATCAATCCGCTCTTTCAGTTCTGGAGTCATTTTTCTGGTGGCAATTTTGTGTTGTGTGGTATATATCTAGTGTAATCAAGCTTAATAGCGTTGTAGCTTAAGCAGACTGACGTGCAGATTCCCAGGTTTGGGGAGTGTAAGTTTTGAGGGCTAAGGCGTGAATTGCTTCACTAGCCATTGCTTCTCCTACAGCCGCATATACTAGCTGATGCTGTTGTACAAGTGTCTTTCCTTCAAACAGCGCAGAAACCACAATTGCTTGATAATGATCGCCGCCACCAGTCAAGTCTTGAACCTGGATATGGGCATCGGGCAATTGTGCCTTGATCATCGCCTCAACCTGATCTGGGGTAACCATTGATATTCCTACTCACAATCTACTTTAAGTCAATCTATAAATGTAATCTATTTTGTAGGTGGCGTGGGTGTTGTCTGGGGTGTGGGTATTGTCTGGGGTGTAGGTATTCTCGGTGTTGTGGGTGGGGTAGGTTGACTGCCAACAGTACCGGAAAAAGGAGTATCTACAAAACCAATTTCAAATAACTGCTGGTAAGCTTTCTTACCTAGATCCCGTGTGGGGTTTTGGCTACGAATAATTTGAATTAACAAGGGTACAGCCAATTCTGATTGATTTTGCGCTCTATGTACTAGCGCCAATTGATAGGTTGCCTGATCCCGCATATCCGCAGCCTCAACAGCTTTACGTCGTTGGCTATCAGCAATTCGGTTATCAATTGCAGAGAAACTTGTATTTAGCTGTTGATAGAAATTAGACAATTGGTTGAAAACCTGACGTGCGTCTTGGAGTTTCTTGACAGCTACAGCATAATTTTGAGAGGAGGCAGCATTAACTGCTTCTGCCATTAAACGCTTTCCTCCTTGCTGGCTAAGAATACTATTACTCTGAGTCAAAGGGCGCAGATTAGTAGGATCACTCAAGTCAGGCTGGGTTAGTTCGGCTTCTACTGCTTGCCCTGGGGTTTGATTTTGAGCTTGTGCTGGTGGTGACAGCGTTAATGTAAATGTGAGTGGAAGGGCAACAATATAGGTACTAAACCGAAAAATACTTGCAAAATTCACCATAAAGGCACGCAATGACGGGTGAGGAGAAACCAAACAAATCTTAACTTTTTGTATCTTAACATTGTGAGACTTGAGTAAATTGCAGCGATTATACTTTTTGCACTAATTAAATATCATGTTGGTGATGGGTCATTATACTTCAAGCGATTTTTGAAGGGTAATTAACCACAGATGGACACAGATGTAATAAATGATTGAAAGCAAGAGGTCTATTGTTAATTGAAAAAGGAGTGACTAAATGAACGATCCCGCAAATCAGCCTAATTCTAGTCAACAAAATTCTCCATCTACGGGTGTGTCTGAGGAAAATATTGGTAATATTTTGCAGCGTGGTGGTGAGGAATTAGGGCTGTTAAAGGTGAGCGATCGCTTTACTATCCGCCCAACTAACCCAGAAGCATCAGAACAGTTGGCAGAAACTATCCCTGCTGAATTATCCCAAGAAATTCCTAGAGTACAGTTAGCAGAATTTATCGTTGCACCAGATCAGCGAGACGAAGCGATGCAGATGGCAAGGGAATCAGATCAAGTTGCTTTTGCTAGTCATGTATATCAGCTTGAAAATAATCCAGAAACTTATGTGTATCTCACAGATCAGCTAACGATTCAATTTGAGTCAGGGGTAAACGAGCAACAAATTAATGCGATCGCACAATCATTCGGTTTGAACCAACTACAACCAGTTATTGGTATCCCCAATACTTATGTATTTCATGTCACCCAGCAATCTCAAGAAAATCCGGTAAAAATTGCTAATCGTTTGATGAAACTTTCAGAAGTTTTGTTAGCTGAACCTAATATAGTAGTACCGCAAGAAAAACACTACCGACCGAAAGATTCCTTATATCCGACTCAATGGTATCTCTACAATACTGGTGGTAAGCAACAATTAGTTGCTGGCGCTCACATTGATATCGAAAGAGCTTGGGATATTACTCGCGGTGTGCGTTCTATAGTTGTTGCTGTGACAGATGATGGCTTTGATTTGAGTCATCCAGATTTTCAAGGGCAAGGAAAGATTGTTGCGCCTAGAGATTTACAAGACAAAGATTTGTTACCTGTACCCACAACAGAAGAAGAAAATCACGGTACTGCTTGTGCAGGAGTGGCGATCGCAGAAGAAAATGGCTCTGGTATCGTCGGAGTTGCCCCAGGCTGCGGTTTTATGCCCATTCGTACCACTGGTTATCTAGATGACAACTCTGTTGAGCAAGTTTTTGACTGGGCAATTAATAAAGGTGCTGCTGTTGTTTCCTGTAGTTGGGGAGCCGCTTCTATATATTTTCCCCTTTCCTTACGCCAAAAAGCCGCACTCACCCGCGCTGCTACTACTGGACGAAATGGTAAAGGTTGTGTAATTGTCTTTGCTGCTGGTAATGCTAATCGTCCACTCAACGGTACTGTAAATGAGCGCGGTTGGTCAGATAATTTTTTGCGAGGAACTACCCAGTGGTTAAGCGGTTTTACTGTTCATCCAGACGTAATCACTGTTTCTGCTTGCACCAGTCTTAATAAAAAATCAGCTTATAGTAATTGGGGAACTAATATATCTGTGTGTGCGCCTAGCAATAATGCACCACCAGGAATGTGGATTGAACAAAAAGGTTATGTTTATACTGCTCCTCAAATCCCATCCTCGCTACCTGGACTAGGTATTCTAACCACAGATCGCGTCAGCGTGGCTGGCTATAATAACAGTAACTTTAGTGCTGATTTCGGCGGTACTTCTAGCGCGGCTCCTGTTGTTGCTGGAGTTGCTGCTTTAGTTTTATCGGCTAATCCTAACTTAACGGCTCTTGAAGTTAAGCGTATTCTGCAAGAAACTGCTGATAAAATTGTTGACCGAGACGCTGATCCTCAGCTTGGTTTACAACTGGGTACTTATGACGTTAACGGTTATTCTCAATGGTTTGGTTACGGTAAAGTAAATGCCTTTAAAGCTGTGCAAGCTGCGGGTGAGCGTTTACAACAACCAAAAGTTTCTCAATATATTCAACTACGCAATGACAACAGCGTTGCCATTCCTGACTATAATCTACAAGGCGTTATTAGTAGTATTCAAATTGGCGATCGCAACCCGCTACGAGATATTAAAATCAGCCTCAACATTGAACACAGTTTTTTAGGCGATATAGAAATTAATTTAAAAACACCCACAGGTCAAACAATACTATTACAAAATCGCACACTTGGCGCTGCGACTCAAATACAAGCCACTTATTCCCTACAAACTACACCTACACTTAAACAACTGCTATCCCTACCTGTTACAGGTATTTGGCAGTTATGGATTGTAGATCATGCCCAAACTGATACTGGAATGCTCAAAAATTGGCAGTTAAACTTAGGCATTTAACAGTTGACTGCTAATTGCTAATTGCTAATTGCTAATTGCTAATTGTTTACTGCCAAAGTTCGCGTTCAACCCCAAATTTACTTAAGTGTTGTAAGCCTTGAAAATCAAACTTTTCTTGGCTACTATCTTCACTGCTAGCTGCTACACAAGCTCCAGAGCATAAACCCAACAAACGGAATAACATCAACCAGTACCAATTAAAATGAATATTGCAGCTAATTTGCTCAACACTTAGATCCCGATTAGTTATAGCTAGTTGGTCATAATTAGATATTAAGCTTACTCTATTAGTCATGGTAAACACTCTGCGTTAATCTGAGTAGATT
>JBARVL010000607.1:0-14513 GCA_049646245.1 Crinalium sp.
CATTTCCAAGCGAATGCCTACACCAGACAATTCACCGGAAGTTTGGTTAGTTAGTGACTGGAACTGTTTTGGGTCCATAAACCGAGTGTATGGATCTTCCAATCTTCCTAAAGCTTCTCGGATAGCAGTGTATGCCTGTTCCTTGGTTGTGTAATTTTTGCCTAATAGCTGCTGTCGTACTGCTTGCCAATCATTTTTATTAAATGTGCCGTCTACATATTCGTTGTTGACTACTTGCCAAGCTTCATCGACTACTGTTTTCGGGCTATCCTGTAGCGCGGCGTGGACAGAGTGACACCAGGCAGGTGCAAATAAATATGAACCAGCAGTGAATGCGATCGTAGAACTAACTAAGGCAGTTTGGAGCAAAGGGAACTTTTTTGGAGGTTGATTCATGGGGGGTGGCTAAAACAAAGTTAATATTATCAAACTAATTAAGTAATTATGCTTAGACAGGCAAAAGTCTACTTTACGCTTTTAGAGATTGTATGCTTTTCTCATTATTGCTGTTGTGATCTTAGTTAAGCTCAAAACAACTTTTTTCAAAAGCTCCTTACTATTAAAAGAATACCTGAAATTTTGATTGATTTCTTCAGTGTTATTACTGTCAAAAGAAAAATTTTTCCAACTAAATTAACATTTTTCGGCATTTTGCAGGTAAATATATGGAAGCGTGATTATCTTTAAGTTCACATCCTCGCCTCAACTTTCAGGAAATACCGAAAGTTAATTTTTTTAAATCTGTCTTTATTAAAGAACTGTTCCTTAAGATTGTTTCCCTAATGATCGGAAAACAGCAAAAGCCAACTAACTGCACGTCGCAGCAAGTACCAACATCGTTATTGGTTTAGACACAAACAGTTACTATTGTCTATTATAAGTTTAATTTTAGGGATTTGGCTACTAATTAATACTTTAAGTTTAGGCTTGGCGGCTTCACGACCAGTTGATGCCTTTTTTGTGCTATGTGGTAGTATTCAACGGGAAATTTATGTGGCACAGTTAGCTCAAAAGTATCCTGAGATACCAATTTTAATTTCTCAAGGCTCTCAAGAACCTTGAGTTTTGTGGCTTTTTCAGGGTGGACAAGCTTTTATTGAGCAAGATTGGTTAGAAAATAGTAGTTAGCTGTCAGTTATCAGTCTTCAGCTTTTTTCTGCCCTGCGCTCAAACTAGCGGAGCAGATTTTACAATTAGATCAACGCCATAATGTTGATACTTTATTTATGCTTTCATGTCTTATGGTTGACGACCAAGCAACGCTTATGTTTAAACAAGGCTATGAGCTATGGAATCAAGGTCAGCACACAGAATCACTTGCTGCTTACAAAAAAGCAGTTCAGCTGAAACCTGATTATGTTGATGCGTGGTATTACTTGGGATATAGCCTAGAGAACTTAGGGCGCTACGAGCAAGCACTTGCCAATTATGATCAAGTTATTCGTCTAGCTCCCAACCATCCCTACGCTTGGTATCGTCGAGGAGGTGTGTTATTAACTAAAATACACCGTTACGATCAAGCTGTTGAGGCATATAAAAATTTTATTCAAATACACCCCACTGACTATGAGGGTTGGTATTTTCTAGGTGATGCACTGGTCAAATTACAACAATATTCAGAAGCAGTCAATTCGTATTGCCAAGCAGTTATTATTAATATTACTAACTATTGGGATTGGTGTGAACGAGTTAATAATCTTCAGGAATTGCAGCAAAAACAAGAAGCGTTAAGGTTGTGTGAAGCAATAGTGACGGGTTTAGATAATATGGTTGCTATAACTGATATTAGTGATTACGAACGCGATGCTATCCCTGAATGTTGGTATGTACTAGCCGATTGTTTTCTAGCACTAGAGAGCTATGAGCAAGCTGTCGTCATCTGCAATAAAGCTCTTGAAAGCAAGCCAAATGAACGTTTATTTTGGTATTCTTTAGGTAAGGCACAAGAGCTATTACAATGCTACGAAGAAGCAATCAAATCATACGAGCGAGCAATTGAAATTGAGCCGAATTTTTTAGAGGCAAGGAAAGGGCTTGAGCGAGTGCTACTTCAGAAATTAAATATAAAAAATGAGACTCTCCAACACAAAATTGGCGAATGATTGGTAGCAGAAGATGTGCTAAAAAAGCTTACCTATAAATAGTTTCACGAGCCATAGCTTGAATAGTAGTTAGGGGAACAACATAGAAGTAACGTTGATAAAATTGTTCTTCTGCTACTGCTGCTAAAAATTGCTCGCTTGCGCTAGTAAGTTGATCTTCTGTAAGGTTGAAATAGCTGTCAAATGACCAATTGATTCGGATCTGGTTGTCGAATGTAGTAATTTGGAAGCCAAGCTGGGTAAGGGTACGGAGTCCTAGCTGGAGGGCGCGATCGCTCACTTCTAACTTTTTTTGAATTTGATCTAAAGTTGCTGTTTTTCTAGTGCGACTAAGGTATTTAGCAATTCCTACTAATTGTTCCCAAATTTTATTTGCGGGTAGTTGTTCCGGTTGTGGATATGCGATCGCTAGTTTATTATTAGTTTGAATCGCCCGTCGCAACCATATTTGTAAGTCATCCCAGCGAGTAGGACATTCTTCGAGGATTAATGCTGAGGATTGAGGACTAAGTGATGATGTAGACTGTGTATTAATAGCTTTTTCTTCATCACTCAGGTTACGCCAGTCTAAAATCCAATCTAACTGTATATTGGTGCTAAATTGACGATCCTCGACAGTCGGACGTACAGCAATTAAGCGTACTTCTGGGCGTTGTTTGTAGTTATTATAATCAAGTTCCACAATTGCATCACATCTTCCTGTGGGTACTTCATTTTTATAGTGTCCCCACCACAAACCAGGAAAACCTTTTTCAGTAGTCTGATCGCAAATTTCAAACTCTGTTTTAATATATTGAATTTTTTTGCCTTTCGCATCCTGAGTATTGCGATTCCAAACATTTTTAAAGAAGCAATTTTTAATTAATAGCTTTGGAACAGGATTCCCCATACCACAAGGTTCTAGCAATTTCAATTCTCTAAATAACTCTTTACCTAACTCCGCTACAGTTACACATAAATCAGCTTGAATTACTGGCATCATTAACGCACCAGAAGCAAGACTTAATTGCCGTAACTGTTGATTAATTGCTTCTGTAAATAAAGGGATATTTTCAACAGGAATACTTAAACCAGCAGCAAAAGGATGACCACCAAAGCGATGTAATAAATGTGCTTGCGATCGCACTAACTGATATAAATCAATATTATTTACACTGCGAGCCGAACCTCTAGCTAATTGAGGGGTGAGGGGTGAGGGGTGAGGGGGGAAAACTGAAGACTCAGGTGTAAGGTTTGAAGCGTGAGGAGTGTTAACATGGGGCGTAGGCTGGGGCGAGTGATTATGATCTAAATCTTCCCTACTCCCCTGCTCCACTGTTCCACTGCTATTATTATCACTTTCTGTACTTAATATAATAGTTGGTCTGCCGTATTCTTGGGCAACTTGACCTGCAACTAAACCTAAAACACCGCTAGACCATTGAGAGTCAACAAGGACAATTACACTGGTAGTTGATAAGTCGAGTTGAGATAACTTATCTTTTACTTGCTGAGTAACATCTTTTTGTAAAGACTTGCGACGGGCGTTAGCTAATTCGGTTTCTAACGCTAGTTGTTCACAACGCTGTTTATCTTTACTCGTAAGTAATTCAACACAGAAAGCAGCATCGCCTTGGATACGACTAACAGCATTAATTCTAGGACCAAGACCAAAAGAAATATCTGTGGGGCGATCGCCACTTCTCTGGCATAATTCTAGTAGCTTTGCCACACCTGGACGAGTTGGTTGTTTAGTTTGCTGTTGTAAACGTTCAATTCCCCGTTGTGCTAAATAGCGACAATCACCACTTAATTGCACTAAATCAGCAATTAAACCAATCGCCACTAAATCTAATAAATTTTCAACTGGTTGTTGCGGAACATCAGGCAAAGTTTCATAAAGTGCTTCCACCACCTTATAAGCAACAGCAACACCCGAAAGGTTAAACAGAGGGTGATTTGTCGGTAAATAGCGGGGGTTAATAATTGCTACTACAGGCGGGCGTTCTAGTGGTAAGGTGTGATGGTCTGTAACAATAACATCAATCCCTAATTGTTGGGCATACTCAATTTCACTAATATTTGTACTGCCCGTATCACAAGTAATAATTAAAGTAGTTCCAGCTTTCGCAAGTTTATCAATGCCTTGATTGTTCAGTCCGTGAGATTCTGTTAAGCGATTAGGAATATAGTATGATAGCTGCTGATTTTGAGTAAAAAATTGTCCTAAACCTTCCCACAAAACACTAGTTGATGTAATTCCATCTGCGTCAAAGTCCCCCCAAATCGCAACTACTTCACCTGCATCACGCGCTTGTTGCAATCTTTCCACACAAAAGTGCATTTCCTGCCCAAATTCCAACGGACTTGCAGGTTGATATGAGTTTGGATTTAAATATCCTGCCAGTTTTTCAGCATCTCTAATTCCCCGTTGCCATAATAATTGTGCTGCGTAACGTCCATCTAATCCAGGTGCGAAACGTTTAACTGCTTGAATAAAGGTAGCAGGGGGTTGAATTAGCTGCTCAATTTGCCATTGTAGTTGGTCAGGCATCTTTTTTTTAAATCCTTTCCCACTTGCCCGTGTGCAAGTTGTTGATTGGAGCATTAACTATCAGCATTCTTGCATTTTAGCGAGATTTAACCGCAAATTGCTAGTGATATAGCGGTTAGCTTTTAGCAATTAGCTTTTTATTTTCACCTGCTACAAAAATTTAGGGTAACGCCTCTTTAATTTATGTAAATGTTTAATGTGCGGAATAAGGGTGAAACAGTTTGTAGTTTAAGTTACTACTAATAAGGACACGACCATGCTTAACAAATCAAAATTATTAACCATTATAATTGGCTCAATCGCACTATTTCCTTTAAATATTCCAGCAAACGCCGCGCCTAAAATTACCAACCAATCAAAAGTCTATATTAACGGCATTGGGTCTGTATTCGTAGGAATGACTGTCGCCCAAGCTTCAAAAGCTGCTGGTACAAGTTTAGTTCGTGAACGTTATGGAGATTATCAATGTTCTTACTATTATTTGCAAAACGGGACTAAAGATATTGCCTTTATGGTAACAAAAGGTCGCATCGCCAGAGTAGATGTGTTAAAAGGCAAAACTTCTACTGCTAGTGGCGCACGTATTGGCGATACTGAAACACGAATTAAGACGCTATATCCTGGTCAGATTAAAGTTTCTCGACACGCATATAACGATAAAGGACATTATTTAACATTTGTACCTAAAGACAAAGCAGATAAAAACTTCGGTGTAGTGTTTGAAACTGATGGTAAGCAGGTTACTCAGTATAGATCTGGAAAAAACCCTGAAGTTCAGTTTGTAGAAGGTTGCTCTTGATTACCTTACTGGTTAACAATAATTGCCCATAAACTTGCTGCTAAAACTAATGTAGCTAGATGTTGTGGTAGCAATAAACGCAGTGGTTGACGGGCAATCTTTTGAGTCAATATCACTGTCAACAAAACTGAGAAGATTAATGTTGTTCCTTGTAAAAAGGAAATTACAGCAGGGTGCGCTACAAAAACTGGTAAATTTTGACCACTTAAACCAAATGTTGCCATAGTTACAGGGAGAATTCTGCCCGCTTCTCCTAAACCTAATTTGAGATAATGAGCTAAATTTGCCCCTAAAACTAATGGTAGATATCCATAAGCTAACTCAATAAACGAGCGAGATTTAGGAAGATGCCATTTAAATTTATCGCTTGTCAACTGCAACAAATATGTCCCGCTATATGCTATTAAGGGAATACTAGCTGGAATAATTAAAGCGGTTATAGATAATCCCAGGTGAGGTAAAAACTTAGTAAGATCTAAATTTAAACCTAAGTAAGATTGTAACTGAGGTAAACGCTGCAAAAATACTCCACCTAATAACAAAAGCAACAACGCTACTTCATAACTACGTGATATATGATTTGTCCATAGTTCAATTCCAGGTGGACGTAGATTTAATTCTACTGAACGATGGGGACAAGCTTTTAAACAAGTCATGCACAATACACAATCTCGATTATCTTCTAACTGTGCAGGGTGAGAATATACAGGACATCCGCCTGTTTCTAACCCTTCCCCTTTTTCAGCGCCACCTTTATAACATTGGTAAGTAGTACATTCAGCAGAACAAGTACCTTGCTGCGCCCTTAATTCAATCATTGATAATTTAGCAAATAACCCATTCATTCCCCCAATAGGGCATAAATATCTACACCAAAAGCGCCGCTCAAATATAGCAGAAAAAATCATTGCTCCGGCGGTGATTAATAATAGCAGACAAGCAGAGAGATAAGCTGTATTTTCTAAACTCCAAAGTTCTTCCCACAGAAATATCAAGGTAAATAACCCAAATAGAAACCATCCGCCCCACTTTTCTGCTGACTCTCGCGGCCATTTTTTTAGCTGTCTGGGAAATAACCATAAAGAAAGCTTTTGGGTGATTTCTCCATAAATCATAAACGGGCAAACAGCACACCATAAACGTCCAACAAAGGGAAAACCCAATAAGATTAAAGGCCACCACCAAGCCCAAAATAGATTTAAAGCGAAGTTTTCAGATCTTTGTTGAGGTGCAAGAAATAACACCCCAACAATTACTGCAAAAAACCAAGCAGTAAAACCATAATTAATTCTATCTGGCCACCATTCACTTCGCAGAAATCGCCGCAAACTAGGATAAGCATTTAATAAGTTGACGCGAAATAGCTTTTTCTTAGGTTGTGCAGACCAAAAAATTTCTTCTGTTAGTTGGGAAGCACCAGCAGATTGCACTAATGCTCGTTCTACTAAACTGGCTAATTCTCTCAGATTACTAGGAAAATCATAAGCTTGTAATCTGCGTAAAGCTTCTGGGGTAATTCTTGGCTGTGCAACGCCTTTAGCTCGGCAAAATAAACTTATATAGTAATCAATTTGTGCTTTAATATCTGCTTTCCGTACTCGTAACGGTGGGACTTTAATTGTATGACCTACATAACGTTCTAATGCAGGTAAATGTTTTTCCCCAACCATGATAACTCGTGCCTGACAAGTTAGGGGTTTAGCTACGGGTTCGTCAGTACGACTAACAGGAGTATAGGTATTAGTTTCTAGTAATTGAGCTAGTTTTGGCGTTAATTCTGGGGAAAGTTCCTGAATATTATTAAGTAGTAAACTTCCTTGTCCTAGAGATTCCAGTAAACCTGGTTTACCACTGGCGCGTCCGAATAAATCAGCACCGCTTGTTTGCAATGCGCTACAATTTACTTTAATTATCGGTTCTCGCCGAAAATTAGAACCGAAGTGAATTAATGCGGCTATATTATCTTTTTCTAATCCTGGTTCACCGAAAATTAAAACAGGTTTTCTGTCTTCACCTGCTTGTCTAATTTGTTGTCGTAGGCGTGTTGCATAACGACTTTTACCGACAATACCGCGTTTAGCTTTTGTTACTAGATAGGGACGTAAGACGGTTTGGCGTTCTTGCTCATAAGTAAGCTGAGAGGATAATTGAGCAAGTTCTTGGGCTAGTTGTTGTGATAAAGCTGGTGTAATTTCAGGATATTGCGCTATTAATTCCTGAAACTTGGCGGCGGGAATAAACCAAAATTCGCACTCAGATAAGGTGACAATAGTTCTCTGACTTGTTCGCCCTAATAATAACTCTTGTAAGTTGATAGTGGCTCCAGGGAGAAAGCTAATTACCCATGCTGAACCTGTTTGATTAGTGCGATCGCCTTCTAATTTTCCTGACAAAAGGATATATAACCCTACTGGGGGTGTATTCTCTACTACTAGGCGCTGGTTAGCTGCAACTACTTGTTCAGAGAAGGCGTGTGCGATCGCTTCCAATACTTTTTCAGGTAACACACCTAGCGCGGTGCGTTCCTGTAGCCAAACTGCGTTTGGAGTTGTCATTTTTGGCACTCCTATAAAATATGTTTTACATTCTAATCTTTTACAATAAAAATTACTAATTTAAAAAAGTCATTACCAAAATAAACAAAACTAAGATGTCAGAATTTGTCGATCTCTGGGTTCCCCTTGCACTTTTAGGTTTAATTGTCTTAGCTGCAATTTTTTTTAGTAAGAGTAGTAAATAAAAGTCAGAAGTGCGATCGCACTTGTCTAGCAGCTTGATAATAAAGAAAGGTGGTTTAACGCAAATTTTCACATCCTAAGCGTCAGTACAAAGGATAAATTATGACTATTGATACAGAGATTTTTCAAACTGTTGCCAAAATGCCAGAGTCTCTAAAAAAAGAGATATTGCATTATGCACAATATCTAGTAGAGAAACACGCCAAAACAGAATCATCTCAAGAACAGCTTGAACAACCTCACGGTTATGGTACTTGGGCTGGTAAGATTATTATGTCTGAAGATTTTGATGAACCGTTAGAGGATTTAAAGGAGTATATGTAAGATGAAAGCTCTTTTAGATACTCATGCCTTTCTTTGGTATTTGCTTGGCGATTCCAATTTAAGTAGTAAAGCAAAAGAAGTGATTGATACTAAAACAGGGTTGTATTTTAGTATTGCCAGCATTTGGGAAATCTCCATTAAAATTAATATCGGTAAGCTTAAACTTAATCGACCATTTCAAGATATACCAAAAGAATTGCAATATATTAATGCTCAAGTTTTACCAATTACGTTTGAAGATACTGAAAGTTATCTCAGTTTGCCATTGAATCATCGAGATCCGTTTGATCGGATTTTAGTAGCACAGGCGATGAATCATTCCCTGGTTTTAATTAGCCGTGATTCTGCTTTTGATGCCTATTCTATTGGGCGAGTGTGGTGATGAAAAAGACAACGGCGATCGCACCTTATAAAGCAATTTTATCTCCCCCTGCCCCCTCTGCCTCCTCTGCTCCCTCTGCCTCCCCTGCCTCCCCTGCCCATCCTCACCAAAAGCTTTTAACTACATCCTGCCTCCCCCCCTTGCCAACTGCCCCCCACAGTTCCACACTGGACTTGGGAGTTTATTGGCAGTTTTGAGAGGTTTTTTGTGAAGAGAGTTTTAAGTATTATTCTCGGCGGTGGCGCAGGCACTCGCCTTTACCCCTTAACCAAGCTACGGGCTAAACCTGCTGTGCCACTGGCAGGTAAATACCGCCTAATTGATGTTCCCGTAAGCAACTGCATCAACTCAGAGATTTTCAAAATCTACGTTTTGACGCAATTTAATTCAGCTTCTCTCAATCGCCATATTGCCCGCGCCTACAACTTTTCTGGTTTTACGGAAGGGTTTGTAGAAGTGTTAGCCGCCCAGCAAACTCCAGAAAATCCAAACTGGTTTCAGGGTACTGCCGATGCTGTGCGTCAATATATCCATCTGTTAGAAGACTGGGACGTTGATGAGTATCTAATTTTGTCTGGTGACCATTTATACCGCATGGACTACCGCCAGTTTGTCCAACGTCACCGTGATACCAATGCCGATATCACCCTGTCTGTGGTGCCAATGAATGAAAAACGCGCCTCGGATTTTGGCTTGATGAAGATTGATGGTAATGGTCGAGTAGTTGACTTCAGCGAAAAGCCAAAAGGGGAAGCTTTAACCAAAATGCAGGTGGATACAAGTATTTTGGGGTTGACACCAGATAAGGCAAAGGAATTTCCTTACATCGCTTCAATGGGGATTTATGTCTTTAAAAAAGACGTGCTAATCAACCTGTTGGAAAAATCTCTAGACCAAACAGATTTTGGTAAAGAAATTATCCCAGCCGCCTCTGCTGACCATAATGTTCAAGCTTACTTATTTGATGATTACTGGGAAGATATTGGAACAATTGAGTCTTTCTATGAATCTAACTTGGCACTGACGCAGCAACCGCAACCTGCATTCAGTTTCTACGATGAGAAAGCGCCAATTTATACTCGTTCACGTTATCTACCACCTACAAAGTTACTTGATACTCACGTAACTGAATCAATGATTGGAGAAGGCTGTATTTTGAAAAAATGCCGTATTCATCATTCGGTTTTGGGTGTGCGATCGCGTGTTGAAGAAGGTTGTGTAATTGAAGACTCTTTGCTCATGGGTTCCGACTTCTACGAACCTTTTGGTGAACGTCAATCTAATTCTGAAAATAGCGTAATTTCCTTGGGAATTGGTGCTAACACCACAATTCGTCGGGCAATTATTGACAAAAATGCTCGTATTGGTTGCAACGTAACTATTGTCAATAAAGACAGAGTAGAAGAAGCAGAACGTGAGTCAGAAGGTTTCTATATCCGTAGTGGCATTGTTGTGGTATTGAAAAACGCAGTAATTCCAGATGGAACGGTAATCTAATAGTGAGTATTTTAGATTAAAGATTTAGGATTGTTAATCTTGAATTTTTAATCTAAAATCTCTTGCTCACTTTTTTGGTAAATAATGGATTGTAAATTAATAAATAGCAGAAAACAGAATTGTTTTCATTTATGACACCTCAAGAAAAGCTCTCATTAAATAAATCAAAAGCGTAAGTTTGATTATTGAGATGGTAAGACTAATTATGCTGATTGGGCTTCCTGGTAGTGGTAAATCTACACTAGCCCAACAGTTGCTTTTAGGAGACAACTCACTTAAGCTTCAACTAATTTCCACAGATGCTATTCGCGCTCAGTTGTTTGGAGATGAAAGCATTCAAGGATCATGGGTATTAATTTGGAATCAGGTTAAGCGGCAATTTCTGCAAGCCGTTGAGCAAATCTTGCTTAAACACGCTTCCCAAGCGATTTATGATGCTACCAATGCTAGTCGCAAACAACGGCGAGAAGTCATTACATTAGCTCGTGAGTGTGGGTTTACCCAAATTACAGGCTTATGGGTAGACACGCCAGTACAAGTGTGTCTAGAGCGTAACCAGCGCCGTTCTAGGCAAGTACCAGAAGATGTGATTTGGCATATGTATCGACAATATGATGTTCCCCCCGCCTTATCTGAAGGGATGGATCGCTTAATTCGCTTTAATACAAATGTATATCCTGCGATCATTATTGATACAGGGTTTCGCAAGTACGGAAATTGCGATCGCACTTATGAGCAAGAACCGCACTTATAGTACTTGACTTTTTTGATACCCTAAATTTGAAGTAAAAAAGTTTAAATCTAAATATTGAGACTTAGCAATTCGATCGCATTAATCATTTCCAATATCCCTGATGCCGTATTGTGTTTGTGGGTTTTCTCACCATCAGGGCAACATTAGCGCAAAAATCTAAACTAAATCTTAAGAGTACAGGAGACACCAGGGCAATGGCAGCAACAGACTTTAAAGACTATTACTCAATTCTAAGTGTGAGTAAAACCGCTAGTGCTGATGAAATTAAGAAAAGTTATCGGCGTTTAGCACGTAAATATCACCCTGATATGAACCCAGGTAACAAACAAGCGGAAGCAAGCTTTAAAGAAGTCAGCGAAGCTTATGAAGTTTTATCCGATCCAGACAAGCGCAAGAAATATGACCAGTTTGGTCAATACTGGAGGCAAGCTGGGCAAACTGGGACACCTTGGTCTGGTGGTGCAGGTACTAATGTAGATGTTGGCGGCTTCGACTTTAGCCAGTACAGCAATTTTGATGAATTTATTAACGAATTGCTTGGTCGTTTTGGTACTGCTGGCGCTAGTCCAGGCGGTGCTAGTGCTGGAGGTCGCACCTATAACTACCGAACTTCCACTGGTTCAAGTGGTTTTAGCGGCTTTGACGGCTTCAATGATGTTTCCGGCTTTGACAACCGTGCAGCTACTGCTTCTGGTGCTGACCGAGAAGCAACTATTAACCTTAGCTTATCTGAAGCTTTTCATGGTGTGCAAAAGCGTGTCAGTATCGGGACTGAAGTAATTGAATTTCGCATTCCCCCTGGGGCTAAACAAGGCAGTCGCATTCGCATACGTGGAAAAGGTCAACTTAACCCTTACAACCAGCAACGGGGCGATTTATATTTAAATGTGGAACTTCAACCACATTCATTCTTCCAATTTGAGGGAGATAATCTAGTCTGCGAAGTGCCTGTAACACCTGATGAAGCTGTATTAGGGGCGCAAATTGAAGTCCCAACCCCTGATGGCACAGTAACAGTCAACGTACCTGCGGGTGTACGTTCAGGTCAGTCTTTACGTTTACGGGGTAAAGGTTGGGCAAAGCCGAAGGGTGAACGTGGCGACCAATTGGTGCGAATTGTAATAGTTACACCTAAAGAAATCAGTCCAATTGAGCGGGAATATTACGAAAAAATCCGCGCTAACCGTAGTTTTAATCCACGCAGTAATTTGCCACAAGTGCGACTGTAGTTTGTTTGCAGACTTAAATGATGAATTAAATAGCTTCAATAAAAAAATATATTCCCCCCTTAAAGAGGGGGGCAGGGGTAATCTGTATAAATTAAATATTATGTTTTTTTAGATCCTTCTAGCAGAAGTAATATTAAATCTGGTTGCATTGGAATTATATATTTTTTTAACGCAAAGGATCGCAAAGTTAAGCGCAAAGGATCGCAAAGTTAAGAAGTAAAATTTTGAATCATTCTTAGGCAACCGGAAACGATATAATCTAGTTCCCATAACCTGCCATATCCTTCGCTCCGCTATTGTGATGAAGGGTTGAATCTGAAAACTAGATATAATTATTAATTATTAATTATTAATTGTTAATTGTTAATTGTTAATTGTTAATTGTCCAAGTATTTTCTCAATTTTGGCGTTAGGTTCAAGAAAAGAAAATAAATGTTTAAACAGCAATTTTCCCTGCTTATCTATTAAAAACTGAGCAGGTAGAGGAGCGCCTAAAGCTTGACCAACTTGATAAATTTTAAATGTCCTACAGCTAGGATCACTTAGTAATGGCATCTTTAATTTCAGGTCTTCGACAACCTTTTGACTCTGCTGAGTGTCAGTACTCGTAATCATTAACACCTCAATGCCCCTAGCCGTAAACTGCTCATAATTTTCATTCATTGCTTTGATGTGTGGGTAGCACAAGGGGCAATATTGGTTTTCGGTAAAAATACGAGTAAATGCTAGTAGTACTGGTTGAACACCGCGATAATCGGATAATTTTACTCTACGATCATTAGTAATATCAGGTAAATCAAAGTTAAAAACTAATTCTCCTAAAGTTAGGTTATTTCTAGCAGGCAGAGGTAAAAAGTTGCGGAAGAAACGTTCGCTAAATAAACCAGTAAAATCAGTTGAAGTGAGCATAAGTATTGAAAAGAATAAGTGCAATTTGTGTATATATCCCCGCCTAAGCTACCCCATTAAAAAGTAGGCAGGGGGGATTTGATGGTTTTTTCGTAACCTACTTAATTGTTAAACAGAAGCAAAGTAAGTTTTAGATTTCACGGGATCGGGAACCATTGTTTGATCGCCTGGTTGCCAACCAGCAGGGCAAACTTCCTCTGGGTGAGACTGCACATACTGAATTGCCTGGAGGGTACGAAGGGTTTCGTCAACGTTACGACCAAATGAGAGGTTGTTGATAGTAGAGTGCTGAATAATGCCTTCTTTATCAATGATAAATAGACCACGCAGGGCAACGCCAGCATCAGGATCAAGTACATTGTAAGCGGTACTAATTTCTTTCTTGAGGTCGGAAACTAGAGGATAATTGAGATCGCCTACACCACCTAATTTGCGATCGCTTTGAATCCACGCTAGGTGAGAAAATTCGCTATCAACAGAAACGCCGAGAATTTCAGTGTTTATTTGCTCAAATTCTGCGTGGCGATCGCTAAATGCTATAATCTCCGTAGGACAAACAAATGTAAAGTCTAGCGGATAGAAAAACAAAATTACATACTTCTTACCGCGATAGTCAGACAGTTTAATCGTCTTAAATTCCTGATCGAACACAGATGTTGCAGTGAAGTCGGGGGCGGGTTGTCCAACCCGAAGGCAGCCTTCTGTGTGGTGAGTCATAAAACGATTGCTCCTTAATTGATCTAGTATCTATCTACGTCAGCATACAAGTCGTTAGTTAAGTCGTCTGAGGACTTCCACCTACAAACAACGACTGATTCATTACGAATTGTTACCAATATATTATAGTCATAACGATTTTGAGTAAAACGGCTTTCTGGGCGCGTGCGTAGGCGAAGCAGCGTCGTAGACATCGCTCGAAAAAAACAGATAACAATTAAATAAGCTTCATTGGCGCAGCAAACACCACTTTCATTGTAGAGGTCTTGATGGACAATTTAGATACGCGGGAATGGTTGCTCACAAATGGGTTGGGCAGTTTTGCCAGTGGTACTGTTAGCGATGCACATACCCGCACCTATCACGGTTGGTTGATAGCTGCTGTTAAGCCTCCACAAGAGCGAACTTTATTACTGTCTCATCTAGATGCCAGTTTAGAAGTAGATGATCGGGTATTTGCACTAAAAACTAATTTTTGGGACGATGGTACAATTTCTCCTCATGGTTATCAACTACTGCATTCATTTGA
>JBARVL010000608.1:0-2684 GCA_049646245.1 Crinalium sp.
TAATTGTGCATCCATTCTTGAGTAATTGTAATTAACTACCTAAGAATGCCATAATTAAGCTGTGTTAATTTAAGCGATCGCTAAAATATAACTGATATAATCTCCGGCTAACTCTGGCTGAATTTCCCTCTAATTTAATTAATCCCATACTCTCTAACTGATACAGTTGAATTGTCTTCTTTTCTAAGGTTACAAACTCTTGGGCAACAATTTGTTTAAAAACCTTACTTAATTCTTGTTGATTTTCTAGTGTCTCTAAATGTCTCAGTAAATGTTGTTGATAAATCCCTGCATTAGTAGGTGCATCCTTAATTAACTGTTGAATAGTCATTTTTTGAGATAAATGATATAATGCTAACCGCACTAAATAAGGATGTCCTCCTACCATTTCTTTAAGTGAAATCATAGCTTCTCTGCTAACTCCATGACGGTTAGCTAAATCTTGCATTTGTTCTAAGTTAAATTCTTCTAGCTTAATAAATTCTCCGACATTAAAAGGAGATTGATTAATCCCTAATTTGCCATAATCTTCTGTAGAATAAGCAATTACTAAGCGTAGTTTTTCCCAAGTTTCAGATTCTTTGCTTTTTTCATACCAATTTCGCAACATGGGAAAAAAGTTTTGATATATTTCTGGATATTCAAATAATCTATCTACTTGATCAAGTACTAAGACTAACACGCCGTCTAGTTGTTGTAATAATTTTTGAAACTGGCGGGTGCAATTTAGCATCAGCAAATCATCGCTCTCCCATTCTTGCATTGCTGGGGTGTTGGGAAGTTTTTGTTGAAAATATGTATAGAAACTACGCAAGAAGCTATAAGAGTTAGTAAATTTATCTGTATCAATTAAACCAATATTTAAATAAACTGTTTGATAGTTCTTTTGATTAGCATCAGCAATAATTCTTTTGAGTAAGGAAGTTTTACCCATTTGTTTAGGCGCTTTAATCCGCAATAAAGCACCTGGTTCTTCTAGTTTTGCATAACATTTTGATTCTATACAATCTCGCGCAATATAATAAGGAGAATTTAGTGGCTCTGGGCGGTCGGGGAAAGGGATAGTTTTAGTAATATATCCGTATTTTTCTAAAATTTTTGGGCTGACTAAGGGGCGCTTATATTTGAGAAATAATTCTAGTAAATTTTCCCGATAATCTGAATAAGCTTCGGGAATAATTTCAAATTTTTTACAGATATTTCTGATGTGATGGATTACTGTTGTTATATGCGTTGCCTCAATTTTTTTAAGAATATCTTCATCTTTGTTACCTGCTAAGAAGAGGGATAATACTTGCTTTTGTCTGGGTGTTAAAGCTTCTTGGTAGATTTTACAAAAAGTTTCTTGATTCATCTGGGTTTAAGAATATTTTTAATGTTTAGTATCTAAGTTGAGATCCCCCTAAATCCCCCTTAATAAGGGGGACTTTGATGGACTTCTATCCCATTTTTAAGGTTGAGTATCTAAGTAAAGATCCCCCTAAATCCCCCTTAAAAAGGGGGACTTTGATTATTCCCCCCTTTTTAAGGGGGGCTAGGGGGGATCTAGATTTTAAAAGGGGGACTTTGATGGAATTCTCCCCCCTTTTTAAGGGGGGTAGGGGGGATCTAGATTTCAAAATGTGAGCGTGTAAGTGCAATTGTTGAAGTTTTACTCAACTTTTCAGGTTAGCAGTTGAAAGCCCATAAGATACTATCAACAGCACAAAACAGTTATTACATATATAACAAGGTAAAAATGCAGCAGAAATTCTTAAGGATAACGATATCAGCAATTTTGACAAGTGCGTTACTGCCTCTGGCGGCGGGGGAAGCGATCGCATCTGGCATAATTAACAATATTACTAGCAGTATGGGTATTGAACTAGGACAAGTCAAGCCTGTATTAGCTAAAGACGTTGAGCAGAAACGTGCAAAAACACTTCTAGCCCAAACTTCTGAAGAACAAACTCGCATCGCTGTCTATCAAAAAGCTAGTCCTGCGGTGGTGACAATTAGACATAGCGAGGGTTCTGGTAGTGGTTTTATCGTTTCTCCAGATGGTTTAGTTTTAACAAATGCTCATGTTTTGGAAGGTGCGCCATCTACAGTCAGAGTTGTTTTCAAGGATGGAAAAGAAGTATTAGCCGATGTTATTGGCGTTGATAAACGCGGTATTGATTTAGCTGCGCTGAAGATTCGCAATCAAAGCAACTTGCCTACTGTGAGTTTAGCACCACCTGGAGCAGTGCAAGTCGGGCAATCTGTTTATGCTATTGGTTCACCTTTTGGGATGGAAGATACGTTTACTAGCGGTGTGGTGAGTCGAATTGACCGCAGACGCAACTGGATACAACACGATGCGCCAATTAATCCAGGTAATTCTGGGGGACCCTTGCTTAATTCTAAGGCAGAAGTAATTGGCGTGAATACGGCGTTGTTCAATCCTACTGATAGTAATACAAATATTGGTATTAGTTTAGCGATCGCAGTTTCAGAAGTACAACCTTTCTTAGTAGCACTACAGCAGGGTGGTGGGTATGTAGCCCAGCAACCACAACAACCTGATGACAATTCTACAACAACTCAACAATTACCTTTAGATGGGAAAACAGTCACAGCAACACTTAAAAAAGGTGATGAAGTCTTACCAAATAATACCTACTATCACACTTATACCTTTAAAGGTCGCGCTGGTCAACAAG
>JBARVL010000609.1:0-9680 GCA_049646245.1 Crinalium sp.
TAATTATCAAAAATCATCTAGTTGATCATAAGGTCGATCGCGATCGGCAAATTCTGAGGGAGGGCGATCGCTACTCCAACCCCACCACGCACTACCACACTGGCATTCGTAAAATTCTTGCCACTTACGGCGATAATCATCTGTAATTACAGGCGATCGCCTATTTATCCACACCCGCAATGCTTCTGTAACACTTGAACGACACTTAGGGCAGCAAAATTCTGTCGCATGAGTTGCAGACTCAATCCATTGAGGCGGGTTAGGGCTAAAAGCATCCATCGTTTTATAGTTCCTATGAACAAGCCATCTTGACCACCAAATAAAGTCTTAAGTTTGGCACTTATTGGTTATTCTCTGCCTATTGTAGGTCTGCAAGAGTTTTGTTGCACGTATTTTTGAGTTATTGTTTTAGGTGTATTCTGCCATCTATCTTGAGGTAAGGATTAAGCTACTAATTGGCTAATGCTCTATCACCAGTCCTACTCTCTCCTCCCTCCTCTCTCCTGAAGGACTACGCTTGTGGCTATTCCATACTTGCTTAATATCATCTCGTTTTTGGGCATCTTTGGGTTATGTGCGATCGCCTGGTTGTTTTCTGAACATAAACGAGTTATTCCCTGGCGAGTAATTATCTGGGGGATTGGTTTACAACTCGTCTTAGGATTTTTAGTCTTTCAATTTCCCTATACTAGAGCAGCCTTAGCAGGTTTTAGTAGCTTATTAGACAGTGTATTTGCTGCTGCTGACACAGGGGCGCGTTTTGTTTTTGGCAGAAATATTGTTCCTTTACCAGGCGAAATTCCCGCAGTCAATCTTGGTTATATATTTGCATTTAGAGCATTGCCGACCGTGATTTTTTTCTCAGGTTTAATGGCATTGCTATATAACATTGGTGTCATTCAAGTAATTACTAATATATTCGCTAAAATTTTCTACCGGACAATGGGTTTAAGTGGAGCAGAAGCCCTGAGTGGTGCTGCTAATATCTTTGTAGGAATTGAAGCCGCGATTGTTGTTAAGCCTTTTTTAGCTAAAATGACTCGCAGTGAATTAGCGGCTATTTTAGCTTGTTGTTTTGGTACTGCTGCCTCTTCAACCCTAGCAATTTATGTAAGTTTTTTAAGACCTGTTTTTCCCAATATTTTAGGGCATTTAGTATCAGCCTCAATTATTGCTATTCCTGCTTGTTTTGTACTTGCAAAAATATTAGTTCCTGAAACAACAGTTCCGCTCACAGCAGGTGGAATTCCTACAGAAGAAAGTGCTAAAGCTAAAACGTACAATGATCAAGGCGAGTTTGAAGAGTATTTTGAAGATGAACAGGAAATTAAACAAGAAACAGTTGCAGGAGAACCCATAGAACGAGTTAGCCCATTAGATGCTGCGATCGTAGGAGCCTTAGATGGGGTGAAAATGGCAGTTTCAATTGCAGCAGTACTAATTTTAATTTTAGGATTAGTTTCTTTAGTTAATCAATTTTTTGGTTGGTTAGCTAGTTTACCTAGTCCAGTAGGTGACTTCTTTAAAGTTGTCACTTTGCAAAATATTGAAGGTGCTTTATTTTTACCGCTTACTTTTCTTACCGGAGTTTCTTTAGATTGGAATGAATTGTGGCAATCTTCGGTAATTATTGGACGGAGATTATTAGAAACAGCAATTCCACCTTATCAAGAATTAGGTAGAGCAGGAGCGGCTGGAGAATTAAGCGATCGCGCAGTATTAATTATTAGCTATGCTCTATCAGGATTTGCTCATTTAGCTTCAGTTGGTATTTTCGTTGGCGGTACAATCGCTTTAATTCCTTCACGGCGTAAAGATATTTCTGAACTAGGTTGGAAAGCTTTATTTATTGGTACATTAGCAACATTAATGATTGCTTGTGTAGCGGGTGTATATGATACTGGCGACGCGAGTATTTTAGGTGAAAAAGCTGCACCTGCTAGTATTACTGCACCACAACCCAGCCCAACTGGATCGCCATCTCCCTCAACTAGCAGCCCAACTGCAAAACCAACTCCCGCCAGTAACCAAAATGCACCGAAACCTGCAACACCTAAACCAGAACCAAGTAGTGTTGTATCTCCCAAGGCGACTAGCGTTGCTAAACCGACTCCACAGCCAAAAGCCCCTCCAACTAATTCCCCATCTCGTTAACTGCTAGAACCCTTGTAGAGACGTACTATGGTACGTCTCTACAGTCTTGTGCATAATTTAAATCTCCCTCATTTTCCCCAAATTTTAGGTATATTCACTGAGGAATATTCCCAAAAAAGTAAATTAGTGTAAAGTTTTGAAAGTTAATCTACGCCAGCAAGTCTATGGCATTGATCAGTAAGTTATAGCAGTAGCCAAGGAGGCTCTTGACATTTTTGATTCTGAAACCCTTGGTAACAAAGGCGCATGATGTAGAGACGCGCCATGGCACGTCTCTACGCTGATAGCTGACAGAGATACCGCTATACATAGCTGGCAGAACCTCACTAAGAACGGAAGGCATGACAATTAGTTTAGTTTTACAGAAAGCAATCAAGGCAAGCACTTTAGCTTCTACAGCTTTTTCTTTACTCTTCCTGTCAAGCGGGATTTTACCAAAAGCGATCGCCCAAACAGCGTATGAAATACCTGTAACTAATACATCTCGTCCTACTGTTCAAGTCATTCCAGTTCCACAAGCAGAATATCCTCAAAACAGTTCTTTCTACTCCGCCCCCTATTCAACCGACAGTAGACTAACTAAACCAGAAGTTAAGGCATTTTTAGATGTAATTAGTATGGCTGAGACGGGGACTATTGATCCCAGTAGTTACTCAATCTTGGTATTTAGCGGCTCATTTAGCAACTTTTCTACCCATCCTAAAGTTAAACAATGTGGCACAATTCGTGGCAGACGCATCTGCTCTACTGCCGCAGGTCGCTATCAGATTATGGACTTTAACTGGGATTATTTGGCTCCCAGACTAGGATTACCAGATTTCTCTCCTGAATCGCAAGATAGGATGGCGCTTTACTTTATCGAACGTAAGGGAGCAATGGCAGATATTCTGGCTAGAAGATTTGAACAAGCTGCCTGTAAGGTGGGAACTGTGTGGGCAAGCATACCACCACCCTGTAATCGCTATGGGCAAAGCCGCCACAAGATGGCTCAACTTCGACAGATGTATGATCAACGCCTGAGATTTTATACAGAAGGGCAATAATTTCTAATTAAGAGCGATTTGGTTTAATACTGACTCAAACAAAACTTACGCATAATTTCTATACCTATAGTAGGGGCTAACCGCCATTAGCTCCTACAAATGGTGTATATAATCAGCAAGTTTTGCTTAAGTCCTACAGGACTTACGCAAATTATGAAAATAAACACCATCTGTAGGGGCAATCCCCCTGTGGTTGCCCCTGTATTTAGTGTATCTGCGTAAGTCCTGTCCTATAAAAAATGGAGATTAATCCATTGAATAATATTGACATTTCTTTCCCAAGCTCCTCTTCATCTCCTGATATCTATGATGTTGTAGTGATTGGTGCTGGTCCTGTAGGATTAGCTACTGCTATTGGTTTACGTCAGCGTGGCATTGAAAATATTCTCGTCATCGATCAAACTCGTGCTTTTCGCCAAGTAGGTCAAGTAATCGACCTTTTGCCAAATGGATTAAAAGCTCTCAAAGCTATTGATTTGGCGGCTTATGAAGCCGTCAAGAAGGAAGGAATGAAATTCTCTAGCCCACCGCAATCTAATGATGAAGAAATAACCGCAGCAACTCAGAAACAAAAATCCGCAAAACCTTCACGCCAATGGGTGCAGATAAATTTACATGGAGAACCAATAAAATCAATTTCCTTGGAATATGATGATTGGTTTCAAGAGTATGGTGAGGGTCGAGTATCTATTAGTTGGTATAACTTGCAGACTACCCTCAGAAACCTACTTCCCTCTGAGCGAGTCAGAGCCAACTATCGTTGTGTTGATGTAGTCGAAGATTTTGAGGCTGGATGTGTTCGCGTAGATTGCGTGTCGGATTTGGGGACAGAAGTCAACCCCTATGCCCATTGGACAGATAGTACACAACAAAATCAACCCTCCCCAGATTCTGAGCTAACGTCTCAACAATTTGGAAAACAGTCGTTCTATACCAAGTTAGTAGTTGGAGCAGATGGGATCAACTCCCAAGTTCGCAGGAGGCTTTACCGCGATTGCCCATACGAGACTTTTGCCCAACCAGAATATTCGGGGTTTGTCGCTATCGGAGGTTTCGGACTGACAGAGGTTCCAGCCGAACTGCTGACAGAACTTTCTGTTAAGTTTTTTAGGAATTCACCCATAGTAACGATCGTAAACGATCATCGTCCTAAAGGTTCTACTGGTGATGAAAAACCCAGGATGATTTTAGTTAATCGACCTGATGGATCTTTGGGGTATCTTTTGCATTTGCCTTTACCCTTGGCAACATTAAAAGAAATGTCGGGCAGTCAGTTAATTGATTTAACGGTGCAGCATTTAGAGCAAGCAGGCTTTCCTGATAGCCTCAAGCAAGTGGTGAAGCTGGCAAATCCTGCCAATCTGCTATCTCGCCCGTACTATATTCATCGTGCGGCACTTAATGAAGAAATTCGCTTTCCTTCTACAGCTTGTTTGCATCAACATCAAAAAGCTTTAGAGATACAGCCTCCTTGGAGTAAAGGGCGAGTAGTGTTGGTTGGTGATGCAGCACATGGGATGCCTCCGTTTATGGCTCAAGGGGCGAATCAAGGATTGGAAGATGCTTTAGCAATTAGCGTTGCGATCGCGAACCTCAAATCTCAGCATAATTGGGATAATACACAAGCTATTCACCATGCCTTTGAAAACTACGAACGCTTGCGTCGCCCTTTGATGGCTTACATTCAAGAAGTAACGTTAGGAAATTTTCATCGCTCCGTAGAACAAGAGTCTGAATATGAAAAACAAGTTTATCATCGCAACCTGACTTGATACTTTGAGCCATTATCTTTATTCAATGACTCGGCAGCAAGCTCTATGATGGCGAAACCTCTAAAGCCCTCAAAAAGCAAAACCATTCATGTGGTCATTGCGGTCTAAAAATGCTTAGTGGAGAGAAGGTACACCTCCATCATGTAGATGGAAACCATAAAAATTGGAAGAAGAATAACCTTCTGGCGATTCACGAAAGCTGCCACGATTACATACACATGAGCAAAGGCGCAAGCCAAGAACATCGGGAGCCGGATGCGGTGAAAGTCGCACGTCCGGTTCTAACTGAGAGGGGCGGGAGATAATACTCCCCCTCGACTCAACCAATGCCATTTCTGCTGGAATCAAAGTTGCGCGAACTGGGTGGCGAATTTATTTCCACAGCTAACTGGAGTGAGCATATTGTTGTAGATGGGAAATTGATTACAGGTCAGAACCCACAGTCAAGTGCTAAAGCGGCTCAAGCTGTGATTGATGCTCTTAACAATTAACAATTAACAATTAACAATGACCAGCTTTGATTAAGAGCGTTGATTTTCACATAGCTACTTATTATCAAGCTGGCAGCGATCGCAGCTTGTTTCCGTCAACTTAAAGAACATGGAACTACAACTGGCAACAACTTAGTGAATTTCCATGAATTTGAGCAAATTATTGATGTTTCTAAATATCGTCAAGTAGAACAACAATTTAATTTAAATGCACAACAGCTTAATTGCTATATAATAGTTGATTGAACTCAACTATTCTTATACAAAGCTGACAGTGCAGATAGCTGAATGCTTTAAATAAAACTGAAAAAAGTTATCCAAAGGTGTAATAAGTGCCAGTTAAAATTATTAATCCTCTGCAAGATCTGACTGTTGTAAATAACGCAGCAGATAGTCAAATTAACTTATTTAATAGCTTTGACGACTCGTTAACAACTGGGAAAATTGCTAAGTTTGAGTTGTATAACAATTCTTTAGGTAACAGTGGCATTACCAATGTAGTATTGTTCGACCAGCAAGGAGAAGGTGCGCCCGAAAGTGTAGAAAACTTTATTAACTACGTTGAGGCGGACGATTATGTTAACTCGATTATTCATCGCTCGATACCTGGTTTTGTTATTCAAGGCGGTGGTTTTACTGTTAACGGTTTAGAACAAGCTTTAGCGGCAACTCCTAATAGTGGTGCAGCAGCAGTTTCTAGCATCGAAACTAATCCCCCTGTAGTCAACGAGTTTTCGTCTCTGCGATCAAATTTGCGTGGCACGCTTGCCTTTGCTAAACTTGGCAGCAACCCTAATAGTGCTACTAGCCAGTGGTTCTTTAATTTAGCAAACAACTCAGCCAACCTCGATCAGCAAAATGGTGGCTTTACGGTTTTTGGTCAGGTGCTTTCCGATGAGGATATGGAAGCAGTTGACGATATTGCAGCTTTACCTACTAGCGATCGCACTAATTTTTTCAACCAGCCAGCTTTCACCAATTTACCACTCAATTTAAATCAACAGAATCAGACTCTTGATAGCGATGCAGATTTAGTTCGCTACAAAAATATTACTGTTTCTGAAGTTGATGAACTTAACTTTACAGTTGTCAGCAACTCAAACCCGAATTTAGTTAATCCGACGATAACAGATGGAGAATTAATTCTCGATTACCAGCCGTCGCAAAGTGGAAATGCGGAAATTGTGGTACGCGCTACTAACTTGCTTGGGCAGACAATTGAGGATATTTTTACTGTCACCGTTGATTCATCATCCCCGATAATTGCGATCGCAGCAACCGATTCTCTAGCAGCAGAAGATGGACTTGACCCTGGAACCTTCACTATAACTCGTATTGGTGATACCACGAATCCCTTAACGATTCAATATACGATTGCAGGTACAGCAACCAACAGTAACGATTACGGTCAACTTGCCAATACTGTTCAAATTCCAGCAGGTCAAGGTTCAGTTATAGTCACTATCAATCCAGGTGATGATACTGAGATAGAAAACAATGAAACCGTTACCCTGCAACTGACTCAGACTGATAATTACGGCTTAGGGGCTAATACACAAGCAACTGTCACCATCGTTGATAATGACACTGCTGTAAATACGCTCGTAACCACTAACTCAGACAATCAACTCAGTAGTTTAGTTTACGAGGCAACAAAAGTTGCTGGTAGCACTAACATTACTACCAAGTTAACCGACAATGTACAAGATTTAGGCACTTCTGCTTACTTGGCTAACTTGATCGGTTTATATGAAGTTGTTGATCCTGATGGTGGTATTGACACCAATGGTGACGGTAATGCCGATTTACTACCTGGCGATGTAGGTTATGCGCGGGCAGCAATTGATAATCGTGTTAATAATTTTAGAATTCTGGCAGGGGCATCAGGAGATCCAAGTCTGAATACTACTACAGAGGAGTTTGGCGATGTTCTGCTTAATGGCGGTCGATTATACGCACCTTTTGTGATTGCTAATGGCGCTAATGTAGGGTTCGACGGATTTATTGCTCGTGAGAATGCTGAACAAGATGGCGAATTTAATGATGCTGCCGATGTCTGGGATGATATAGTTGCTTACTTTGCTTTTGGTGCTGCTAACCCAGATAAGGCTATACATCTGCAAGATCGTGGCAATAATATATTTGGGTTTGAAGACCTTCCTGCTAACTTGGGAGGCAGTGACAATGATTTCAATGATGCTGTTTTCCGACTGGCATTCACTGTTTGACACTCCTCAGCCTGAAGGCATGAAATTAATCTCGTTCCCAGGTTCAACCTGGGAACGAACCCGTCGAGGCTCTGCCTCGTGCTTTTTTAGTTGGTGCAAGATATCAGTTTAATATGTAGTGCGAGCATCAGGATCGCGTGTAAGTTTTGCGTAAGTCCTGAAGCTTATTGATATTTAGCTCTCTTTATAGATGGCTAGTAGAAAGTGCGATCGCTTCTACCTACTCACAACTACCCCATTCCGGCGAGAGTCTCCAGCCCCAGACATCGCCCCCATATCATCTTTTCTCACAGTATGAACACCACCAAAAAACATATTCATTTCTTGCCATAACGCTATCTGAGTATTAGCAGAAACAGTCAATTTTTCTAATTCTTTTTTTAGCAACCCTGGTTCTATACTAAAAATATTATTTTCCCAATGACATCTAGGACTTTCAACCGCCTGTTCTACAGGCATTTTAAAATCAATTAAATTAGAAACTACTTGTAATATTGCTGTCCGAATTCTGTTAGAACCACCAGAACCTAAAACTATTTCTGGCTGCCCATTTGTTAATACTATTGTAGGCGACATCATGGAAGAAATTCGCTGATTTAATTGCCACTTATGGAAGCCAATAGGATTTAAATCTTCTTCACCTAACATATTATTAACCATAATTCCAGTACCAGGAATTACATAACCAGAACCTTCACCATTAGATGTTGTTACTGAAGCAGCATTACCTTCATCATCCATTACACTAATATGAGTTGTGCTACCCCATTTATTAACAGTTGAGCTTAATTCTTGCTGATAAATAGCCAGATGATTCGGCGCTAAAAAATTTTCAGCTATATCTTTTTGATAGATATAATCATCATATCCATCCGCTCTAGCTACATTAGTTAAACGCATTACTTCAGCTAATATTTGTAAATGCTGAGGACTGCCATATTCAATTAAATTTAAATCTATTTTTTCTAGTAATTTCAAACCAAAAGCCATTAATGTGCTACCAGAACTTGGAGGTGTGTTAGTTAATAACGTATGACCTCGGTAATTAACTAATAGTGGCGTTCTTTCTATAACTCGATATTCTTTTAAATCTTCTAGGGTTAAATATCCTCCTTGCTCTTGACAATCTTTCACAATTTGTTTAGCAATTTCTCCTGAATAAAATTCATCTGCTCCATTTTTGGCAAAATAGTCTAAACTATTAGCTAAATCTGATATTACAAAAGTATCACCTTGCTGAAGTAGATTGCCATCAGGCGCATACACCTTACACGCTGCTGGAGATGATCTAATAATTGGTTCCAAAAGCTGCCAACAGTAAGCTTGAAATTTATCTACTTCGATACCTGTTTTAGCAGCGTAAATAGCAGGTTCAGCAACTACATTAAAAGGCAATCTGCCTAGCTTTTGGTGAATATGAAATACTCCCAGCAAGTTTCCTGGCACTGCCATCGAAGCTTTGCCAATATGGAAAGTTTGCCATGCGTCACCAAAATTAACTTCTACTGGATAAAAATCAAGTTCAGCAGGTGATTTGTTCTGACTTGGTGTTTGGGTAAAAAAATCAAATAAAATATTTTGCTGGTTGTGAGTATGAGCTAACAAAAAACCGCCGCCAGCAGGAGAAGTTAGCATTGGTTCAGCTACAAAAGACATCAAAATTGCTGCTATTGCCGCATCAAAGGCGTTACCACCTAAAGACAGCATTTCTGCTCCAGCTTCAGCAGTTTTTTGATGTCCAGCAGCAATTACACCGTGAGTTTTTTGTTTCATTGGTAATAAGTAATGATTGACAAACGCATTAATTACACAACATAATTAATTCTAAAACTTCAATTCTAGATCCCCCCTGCCCCCTTGAAAAGGGCAGGGCTGTAACATTGCTCTCAAATTCCCACAGGCGCACATCCTGGGGAACCATACAGACTAAGCCTGCCTTTGCAGGCTTTTTTAATTAATGTTTGATGTTAATTAAAAATCTAGCCCGCGTAG
>JBARVL010000610.1:0-8679 GCA_049646245.1 Crinalium sp.
TCCTCCCTCCTCTTACTCCCTCCCCTTAATAAGGGGAGGGTTGGGGTGGGGTTCTACAAACCCTTAATAAGGGGAGGGTTGGGGTGGGGTTCTACGTTAACCAACTGAACCTTCTAGTTTTAGGCTCAATAATCTGTCTGCTTCAACAGCAAATTCCATTGGTAACTGATTGAAGACATCTTTGCAGAAGCCACTAATCATCATTGAAATCGCATCTTCTTGGGAAATGCCGCGCTGTGCAAAGAAAAATAGTTGATCTTCGCCTATTTTTGAGGTAGAAGCTTCGTGTTCTACTTTGGCTGTGCTGTTTTGCACTTGGATATAAGGGAAGGTGTTAGCTTGAGCATTGTCACCAATTAGCATGGAGTCGCACTGTGAGTAGTTACGTGCGCCTTGTGCTTTTGGACTCATTTTTACTAAACCGCGATAGCTATTTTTAGAGTGACCAGAGGAAATACCTTTAGAAATAATCGTGCTGCGGGTATTCTTGCCAACATGGATCATTTTAGTTCCAGTATCGGCTTGCTGATAGTTGTTGGTGAGAGCAACTGAGTAAAATTCGCCTACAGAGTTATCACCAACTAGCACACAACTAGGATACTTCCAAGTAATCGCGGAACCTGTTTCTACTTGTGTCCAAGAAATTTTGGAATTAACGCCTTGACACAAACCGCGTTTGGTGACGAAGTTGTAAATACCACCTTTGCCTTTCTCATCTCCAGCGTACCAGTTTTGGACTGTGGAGTATTTGATTTCGGCGTTGTCAAGGGCAACCAATTCTACTACTGCGGCGTGTAGTTGGTTGGTGTCAAACATGGGCGCGGTGCAACCTTCTAGGTAGGTTACAGAAGCACCTTCTTCAGCAATAATTAATGTCCGCTCAAATTGACCGCTATCTCCGGTGTTAATTCGGAAGTAAGTGGACAAGTCCATCGGACATTTAGTGTTTTTAGGAATATATACGAAGGAACCGTCGCTGAATACTGCTGAGTTGAGCGCAGCAAAATAGTTATCTGCAACGGGGACAACGCTACCCAGGTATTTTTTCACCAACTCAGGGTGTTCGGTTAATGCTTCTGATATTGAGCAGAAAATAACACCTTGTTTAGCAAGTTTATCTTTAAAAGTTGTGGCAACTGAGACGCTATCAAACACTGCATCAACTGCAACGTTAGACAGGCGCTTTTGCTCAGATAGGGAAATTCCCAGTTTCTCAAAGGTTTCCAGCAATATTGGATCTACTTCTTCTAAGCTATTGAGCTTTTTCTTTTGCTTAGGAGCAGAGTAGTAGATAATGTCTTGGTAATTGATGGGCGGATAGGTGACGTGCTGCCAAGTTGGCTCTGTCATCTTCAACCATTGCCGATAAGCTCTGAGGCGGAATTCCAGCATGAACTCTGGTTCTTCTTTTTTAGCAGAGATCATGCGTACAATGTCCTCGTTCAAGCCACGAGGAATTTGATCGGTTTCAATGTCGGTGACAAAGCCGTACTTGTAAGGCTCGTTAACTAAGGTCTTGACGCTAGAAGTCATTAGACTACTCGTGCTCTCTCGTGTTGTGGACGACTCTCTCTCTCTCAGATGGCAGGCTGGTTGGGAATCCAGACTGGCTAATGCAGGCAAACTGCAATTAGAGTTAAGTAATAAAACAACAATAATGTTGCTTAACTCTATTGTGACATACTCCTACACCAACTGAGTACAGTATGGTTTAGGCTTCTCAGTGACTCCAGCTATTGCTTAGGACATTGACTGAGCTTTAAGAACGGGATGCCCCACCGCCCTATTTTTGATGTTAATAGACTAAAATAGTTTAACAACAAACAGGTTGTCAAAGTCAAATACTGATTTTACTAATTTTGCCTTAATTTAGGTAGATACAAAAAATGGCGACCACGCAGCAAGCATCCACGAAACAGGACATCCTGCAAATTTTACTAAAAAGGGGTCAAGCCACAGCACAAGAACTAGCCGAGGGGTTAGAAATCAGTCCGCAAGCCATTCGCCGTCATTTGAAGGATTTAGAGGCGGAAGAGTTAATTTTGCATCATCCTGTGGTATCAGGTATGGGAAGACCACAGCATATTTATAAGTTGAGTAAGAAGGGGCGCGATCGCTTACCCAACAATTACGATCAGTTTGCGGTGTCGTTCCTAAATACTTTAGTAGATACGTTAGGGTCTGAACAAGCTGGATCGCTGTTGCGTAAGCATTGGGAACGCAAAGCGCAGGAATATCGCGATCGCTTGGGGGATGGCTCGTTGCGCGATCGCGTCACTAAATTAGTCGAACTTCGCAGAGAAGAAGGCTACATGACAGAATATTTTCTTTTAGAGGAAAATAATGCTCAAAATAACCATAGTTCTCAATTCATGCTGACAGAACATAACTGTGCCATTTCCCACGTTGCAAGCTCTTTTCCTAGTGTTTGTGGACATGAATTAGAAATGTTTGCTGCTGCTTTAGAAGATTGTGAAGTAGAACGCACTCACTGGATAGTTAATGGTGAGCATCGCTGTGGTTATTTAATTAAAGCCCAGGATGATTAAATACATCTATTGATTTATTATTAATTTGAAATCAAAAATATCAAATAGCTATGGCTGATCCACAACAACTATCTGCCCAATTTTTAACTAGAGAAGAATCAATCAAGGTAGATGCAGCACTATTAACCAGTCAAGATAAATTTGTAACTAGATTAGCACTTTATGCCTTGAAGTCACTCAAGCAACTTGCTCAAGAAACAGGTGCGCCAATTGAAAATATCACGCCTCAACAGTTGAGTGCTTGGATTGAGAAAGATGAGACGTTTAAGCAAGAAATAGAAAATGATGCCACGTTTGAAGACTTTTTTACACGGTTAGTTATTTCATCGTTAAATCCCTTAAAGCAAGTTTCGCAAGCAGATAATTTACCAATTGAGGATTTAACTGTTGAGCAAGTTATTGATTGGTTTGAGAAGCAGACAAAACTAAAATAAACTTCGTGCATCAGTAAAATTTTAGATAATTAACCATAGATGCACACAGATAAACACAGATGGAATAAATGATTTTTAGAATTTAAAATTACTTTCATAATGGATACTCAAGAGATTGATATAACATCGCTGATTACGAGAATTGAACAACTAGAAGAAGATTTAAATGTTCGTAAGAAAAATATTACCTGGCTGAAACGCTATTTTGATGAACTAAGGCAAGAATTTAACAACCGTCCCGAAGTTGAGCAGATAGAGAATTTACAGAGTGCGATCGCACATTTAACCACACAACTCTCAGATTTACAACAGCGCCTTGTTCCCGTAGATGAAAGCGCCACTATTGAAACTGTCGAAACTGACGATCTACTAACGATTGAATCTATTAATAGTGATACAGTTGTAACTGATTCTATCAATACGGATATAGTTGAAAGCAATCAAGAGCGTGAAATTGTTGCAGTTGAGCCACAACAGCTAAAAGTTTCAGTTTTCACTGATGAAGAATTTAAAGCAGAGAGAATTTTATTTCTGATAGATAGATTTTACGCACTTGAGGAAGAAAGACAAAATCAAGCTATTAGTGCTGATGAATTTTGGCGGCGATATAACGAGGGAGAACGAGATTTTACAGGGCTTAACTTATCTGGAATAAATCTTAGTGGTAGCGTCCTATCTAATAATGTAAACTTCAGTGGTGCAAACCTGGAATCAACAGATCTCAGTAATACAGATCTTAGTGAAGTTAACTTGAGTGGAGCAAATCTAAGTAATGCAAATTTAAGTAAGGCAAAACTGTTGCAAGCCAATCTAAGTAATGCTAACTTGTTTAAAGCAAATCTATCACATACAAACTTAATTATAAGCAACTTGATTGATGCAAATTTAATGGGAACACATTTGCAATCTACCAACTTTACAGCAGCAGATTTAACTCAAGCTAATCTAAAAAATGCTTGGATGGGGAACACTTATTTTAATGGCGCTATCCTAACTAAAGTTAATCTTGCTGGTGTAAGTTTATCAGGAAACTTTAGTGGCGTAATATTAAGAAATGCCAACCTTTGTGGAGCAGATTTAAGAAACCAAGATTTGAGCGGTGCAGATCTAAGTTCAGCAGATTTACGTGGTGCAAACTTAGAGGATACAAACCTTGAAGAAGCCAATCTTGAAGACGCAAATTTGAGCGGCGCTAACTTAACTGACGCTAACTTTAATGGTGCAACTATGCCTGATGGCACTACCTATGAGGAAGATAAATAACGCGATCGCACAGACATTGTTATACTCAACTCTCCTCATAGTATAACTTTATTAATAATTTTAAAACGAGTGCGATCGCGAAGCGCCGACCTGTCAGTTCGCTCCTATCTTCACATCATTTAATCACTAGCATTTCATTACCGCCTTTTTACAACTAATATAATTAAATTGCTGTTTTCTCCTCCTAAATATGCGTCGCGATACCATCTTCTACCAACTATTTGTGCAGTCACCAACTTTGTTATTTGACCTAATACCCCAACCCCCAGAAAACGCTGATGAATATATCTTTAATGCGTTAGAAGTCAAAGAAACTTCCTTCCGTATTGATGGGGTATTTATCCCACCAAATCCCCAAGGCATAATCTTCTTTTGCGAAGTGCAATTTCAACCAGATGAATTGCTCTACGAAAGAATGGTAAGTGAGATTTTTATCTATATTTATCGCCACCGAAATTTATTTTTTGATTGGCGGGCAGTAGCGATTTATCCATCTCGGAATTTAGAACAAGAACGACGGGAAACCGTCAGAGAAATGTTAGATAGTGGCAGAATTATCAGAATTTATTTGGATGAATTGGGAGAGGTAGAAGAGTTACCAACAGGATTGGGTTTGATGGTGTTAACGACGCTCAATGGTGATGTGGCGGTGGAAAAAGCAAAGTGGATGATTGAGCAATCTAGCACCCAAAATCAAGGACGTGCGATAATTGATTTAGTATCAACGATTATTCTCTATAAATTTAATAAGCTTACTAGAGAACAGGTGAATGCTATGTTAGAAATTGAGTTATCAGACATACGGGCAATTCGAGAAGCTAAAGAAGATGGTCGCGTTGAGGGTCGCGTTGAGGAAGGTCAAGCATTAGTTAACAGACAACTAACCCGCAAGTTAGGAAATCTTACCCCTGAACTACAAACCCAAATTTCCAGTCTTCCTATTGAGCAAATAGAATTGCTTGGTGAATATCTCTTAGATTTTACCACTATAGCCGATTTAGAAACATGGCTAAGAGATAGAAAATAGTTGCACATCCGGGCTTTTATCAGCAGGAGTAAATATAATAATTCGATGACCCTTAAGCTTTATTTATTCCGTCACGGACAAACCGCTTGTAGTAGATCAAATCTCTTCTGCGGATCGATAGATCCAGAATTAACACCCGAAGGGATGGAAATGGCAAAAGCTTTAGCTACTGCTTATAAAGATACTCCCTGGAATGCCGTTTATAGCAGTCCGATGAAACGCACGATCGCGACAGCGCAATTGCTATGCGATGAATTGAAGCTAAAAATGGAATTGCGCGACGGTTTAAAGGAAATTAACTATGGGGAATGGGAAGGTAAAACGGTAGAAACAGTTAAGCGCGATTACCATGAAGATTATATTCTCTGGACAGCAGATCCAGCTTGGTATCCGCCAACAAAGGGAGAATTAGCAGTTGCGATCGCAGCCCGTGCGATGCTAGTAATAGAAGAAATTAAACAACGTTACCCTACAGGAAACGTATTAATCGTTTCCCACAAAGCAACTATCCGCATTCTCCTGTGTACCTTACTAGGTATTGATGTTGGGCGCTTTCGCTATCGCTTAGGCTGTCCAGTTGGTTCCCTGAGTATTGTAGAATTTGGTACTCATGGGGCATTAATTCATGCTATCGGCGATCGCACCCATTTAGATGAAAGCTTGCGTAACCTGCCTGGAACTTAAAAAAGTCAGCAGATTAACCATAATATGCGTAGGGGCGGGTTGACAGAGCAAATTTGCTACTAATCAATATCTTAATTTAACCCGCCCTTTCTTTATCCCATATCCGTAGGGGCGGGTTGACAGAGCAAATTTGCTAAGTAGCTCCACATTAATACAAATACTCCCCCTCCCCTTAATAAGGGGAGGGGGTTGGGGGGTGGGGTAATGCGTTTAATTAGGATAAATATCTTCATTTAACCCGCCCCTTCTTGACTATTTAAGAAACATTACCAAGCTTCCTCTCTACTGCATCACTCTTAGCAGGCTTGCCTATTTTACTGAGTAAACTGAAGCTGAGATACTGATGCGGTATCCCTAACAACTTTTGAGCATCCACTGGCTTTGTCAAAAAGTCAGTAGCACCAACTTTCTTAGCGCGTACCCGATCAATAAGACCATCACTGCCTGTCAAAATAATAATTGGCGTATTAGCAAAAGCAGAAATTTTTCGTAACTGAGCGCAAATCTCATAACCATTGACAACTGGCATCATTAGATCTAAAAAAATTAAATCTGGCTTCTGCTCAATCAACTTTGGTAAAGCTTGCATCGAATCTTGAATACCTAGAAAGCGAAACCCCTCTTGAGTAAAAATCCCTTCCATCATTTGGCAAGTTTGAGGGCTATCATCTATACAAGCTACCAGTGGGCTAAGTGACTTATTTTGGGCAACTTTTAGTCCAGGGTTACTATTTTCTTGTGCTTTACTGGTTTGTGAGCTAGTTTTTGCGTTAGTTTGAGGCAACATATCAGGCACTTCCACCAACCCGATAATTCCCTGACGCATATAGGGAAGCAACGAACGAGAAAGCGCCACAAAGTTTTGCTTCATTTGTAGTGCCAAATCGCGCAGTGTAGATTTGCCGTTAATCCTAGTGATAAAATTTTTATAAGCAGCAGCAGAAGTTTGCTCTTGCAATTTTGCTTTATTTCGTACGACGGGAGCTAAATTAGGAGATTGCTTTGTTAAGCCAGCCTCACGCCAAGCTTTCCATACTTGTAGAGTCTGCTTTAAAGTAGCTTCTGTAGAAAGCAAAGTTAATGGAGGCTCTAAAATCTGCTGTTGATAATCGCTATAATTTAATGGCTGCAAAGCAGATTGCTGAACAATGTCAAATAATACTTCTGCAATCATCCCTGTAATTACAGCAGTTGCCTGTTGCTGAGTCATCTGCTGCTGTTTGACTAACATTCTCAAAGCATAATAGTGTCCTTTATGTTCTGCTAAAGACTTATCGGAAGTAAAATCATCGGTTTCTTTAATAGTTAAAGCTTTAGGGTTTACTTTGGGGCAATGTTGCATCATGTTTCGCTGCCAACGTCTAGCCGGATGAAAGCCCCCAGTAGCCCAGATTAACTGTCCTTTACCAAAAAATATACTCCAACAAACCCCTGAGTCAGACTTGATGTTCAGTCTGCCATTGAATTTTTCTTTAATAATTTTTTGAAATTGATGAATTAACAGTTGATTAACCATAACTGAATATTATTTTTTCAAAGATAATGAAGTCAGGAAAGTAGTTGGCATTTTAACTTATGTAAAGTTAAATCTTAATGAGTAGCCGATTCTTAAAGAAATATTAACATTTATAAAAATTTTCAGCAAAAAATCACCATCATATATCGCATTTACTCCCCTTTTGGGCGGGTTTAAAGAAGATATCTGTAAATACACGGGTTTGCTTTGCAACCCGCCCCTACAAACATATTGCACAACATTATTAATTCCCCTCCCCGTACACGGGGAGGGGTTAGGGGTGGGGTTTGATGCTTAATTAGGTAGATCTAATTATTATGTTTTGTAAAGATAATGCTCGTAGTTGAGGAGTGAGTGAAAAATGTACATTGTACAAATAGCTTCGGAATGCGCCCCTGTCATCAAAGCTGGAGGCTTGGGAGATGTTGTTTACGCACTGAGTCGGGAATTAGAAATTCAGGGTAATACCGTCGAGATTATCCTGCCGATGTACGATTGTATGCGGTACGACCATATTTGGGGGCTGCATGATGCCTACCGCGATTTATATGTACCTTGGTACGGTGGTGCGGTTCACTGTTCTGTATATTGTGGTTGGGTACACGGACGGCTATGTTTCTTTATTGAACCCCACTCACAAGATAATTTCTTCCATCGTGGCTGTTATTACGGCTGCGATGACGACAATATGCGTTTTGCTTTCTTTAGTAAAGCTGCCTTAGAATTTCTCCACCGTAGCAATAAACGACCAGATGTCATCCATTGTCACGACTGGCAGACAGGTTTAGTTCCAGTGATGCTGTTTGAGATTTATAAATATCATGGCATGGAACATCAACGGGTTTGCTACACCATCCACAATTTTAAACACCAGGGAATGGTGGGTGCTGAGATTTTACACGCCACAGGTTTAAATCAAGAAGCTTATTATTTCCAATATGAACGCCTGCGTGATAACTTCAACCCCTTTGCTTTAAATATGATGAAAGGGGGGATTATTTACTCAAATTATGTCACCACAGTTTCGCCTCACCACGCTTGGGAAGCTCGTTTTACCGATATTGGATATGGTTTAGGTCACACCTTGCATTCATTCCAGTACAAATTTAAAGGTGTGCTGAATGGTATAGATTATGATGTGTGGAATCCAGAGAGCGATCGCTACATTCCTGGTCACTACAGTAAAGATAATTTAGCAGAAAAAGC
>JBARVL010000611.1:0-6554 GCA_049646245.1 Crinalium sp.
TGGTCGCAGTTCTGGTGCTGCTTGCAGCAAGTCTGCCAAGATGGAAGTCAGGATGCTCATTGATATGTTTGTTTAGTTCAATGTCGCCGACAATTAGTAGGACGCTATTGAACGATCTAACAATAAATGTAGTAGCTAAATAGCTCGGTGGAAATAAACGTAACATATGAACTACCTACGGACTCCGCATTCGCTACGTCCGAGGTTTCTTACGCTTCAACTGCTGAACTTGCCTAAACCCTCCACAATGCTGTGTGGTTTTAGGTAGAGGTTCGGCATCCACGTTTTTATGGACGCTAGTTCCTAACGCCCAGTTGAGCATAACTTGTGAGGCAGCAACATCTCTATCACATTGATACTGACATTGACTGCAATTATGCACTCGTTGACTCAACTCTTTTTTCTTTTTATGACCGCATTTAGGGCAAATTTGAGAAGGAGCAATTGATAGAGGTACATCAACAAATACCCCATCACATTCACTCAATTTATATTTGATTAGTGATGTTATATTGCTAATTCCGACATCTAACAAAGACCGATTCAGCCCAGTTTTTTGATGTTTTCTCGAGCTTCCTTTTTTGGCTTTACGAGTCATCCCTTTTACGTTCAACTTCTCCGTAGCTACCAGGCTATTACGGCTTACTATCTGTGTAGCTACTTTGTGTTGCCAATCTTGTCTCTGGTTGGCGACTTTGTTTTGAAGTTTACTTATTTGCTTTCGGTTTTTTCTCCAACGTTTAGATGCTTTGATTTTTTTCTTGAAATTTGGCGCACGTTTACGCCGTGATTTCTGAGATGCTTGTTTGATTTTTTGTTGGGTATTACCTAAAAATCTCGGATTATCAATTATTGTGCCATCACTACAAGCGACAGCGTGATAAGTCCCAAAATCTAATCCGACAGCACCACTGCTAGTTTCCCTAACTGGTTCACAATTTACAGTAATTGACGCATACCATTTTCCCTGTTTCCAGATAATAGTTAAGGTAGTAGGATTGCCCCAAATTCTGGCTTTACCTCTCATCTGAATCTGTCCTAAATTGGACAACTCCAAATAGCCGTTATCCCCTGTGGTGTGTGCTTTCCATCCACTTGTTGCAGGATAAGTCCAGCCACGATAATCACGCGCGGACTTGAATTTAGGATATCCACCTACGCCAGAAAGAAATCTTGTATACGCAAAATCAACACGCTTAACTGTTGCTTGTAAGGCTTGTGAACCTAACTCTTTATATTCCTGCCAACACTCCTTAAATTCGGGTAAAACATTCTGCTGATCGTAGTAACTAACAAAGCGACCAAAACACTTATATTCTGTCTTTCTATGGGCGAGACAGGCATTGTATAAGTCCTTATGAAGTCGTCGCCAGTAATGCAACTTTACTTCTTGAAACTTATTTGGATATAAGCGAAAAGTTACTCTGCGTGTTACTATCATAAATAGTATTTTAGCATCTAAACGCTATTTTTTTACCCAAATAAGCAATTTTTCCTTATTAAGAATTGCCGCAAAAAATACACATCTTGCCCTCGCTTTCATCCCCCAGTGGAGTCTTCGGAACTGGGGGATGAAAGCGAGGAACTGTTAAGCTGGTCATTGGTCATGTTAACACTTTACATAAATCTAGTTAATTGCACTCGATAACGTTCTTTTTTCGTAACCATAATTTCTCCAACTTCTAAACGTCCTTTGCCACGAGTAGCAATTAAATCTCCGGTTTTCACAAGCTGACTAGGCTGGGTAATTTCCTTCCAATTGACGCGCACATCACCAGCAGAAATAAATTCCACCATTTTGCTACGAGACATTCCAAAGCCAGCAGAAGCGATCGCATCTAATCTTAACGACGCTTCCACAGTCGTTAACTCTTTCTTCTTCGGTTCACGAATTTTTAACTCACTTAATTCAATCCGCCTAGTATTTACAGGCACAGAACGCACTTGAGTTAAATGAGTTTCTAGATACTCCAGCATTTCAGGGATAATAATTGCCTGCGCTCCTTGCTCTCCCAGTACAATTATGTCGCCTGTTTTTTCTCGAACAATGCCACAGCCCAGCATGGAGCCTAAAAAGTCTCGGTGAGTAGCGGAGTCAAACAGAAAGTTTCCGGCTATTGAGACGGCAGCTAGAGGCACTTGAGGCAACTCTAGGGGGAGTTCTGAACGTGCGATCGCCAGCCGTTGCCTTTCTGCCTGCGGATACCCCCCTCCCGCCACTAAATGCACTTCCGTTAAACGCCCGAACATCTGTTGCATCTCCACCAATTCTGGCGGAGACAGAAAATCTGTCACTACCACTTCCCAAGTTTTGAGCGCCTGTTCAGCTTGATCAATTACACGAGCAGCAGTTTCTCGATTTTCCACCCCTTTTAAGAGTTCTTCTCTTGGCAGCATCGTTTTTAACAATTAACAATTATCAATTAACAATTATCAATTATTAATGACTGCCAAAAAGGGTAATTTTTGCCTGTGTGCGATCTAACTACCTAAACATCACTAGGGTCTACATAGCCTTGGATATTTTCAGGCTGTAGATCTCGCAGAATGCGAGTTGCTTGTTGGGTTATACCTGGAGAACCTTTGACAGCAATCAGGTACTTACCAGCATTTAATCTATTGCGATAGGGTAAAGCATCACCACTACCCGAAGCCAATCCTACGCCTCCACCTACAAAAACGCCGCCCAATCCTCCAGAAGCAGCGCCCAACAAACCACCAATCAGAGCATTGCCAATTCCGCCTGCCCAGGGAAAAGTATTCAACCCAGTTAGTAAATTAAAAGTAGCACCAGCAAAAAATCCAAATGGCACTAGCCAATAAGACATTAGCTTTGCTTGTTTACCAGCTTGCTCATTGGGGTCAATCAAGCCAAATTCATCGGCACTTTTATATCCCCTCCCAAGAATACTTACTTTATCCATTGGGAAACCTTGTTTCTCCAAAACTGAGTAAGCTTCTTCTGCCTGAATCCGATCTGATAAGACAGCAATAAGATAGTTCATGTTTTTTTAAATTAAATTTATCGCACTTCAGTCAGCAATAAGCTTAACAGTGCTGGTTCCACCGTTAAAATACTTAAGTCCTGATCCTGTTAGAGCAAACCTGTCAAGGATTAGCCTTAACGATGATAGGATAAATAATTTTGCACCTGCCACACTCGCCCTCTCCTTCCCTAGATGGCGGGACAGAAATTGCTCATTTAGACTCACCTGCCGATCATGCCCAAGGTTCTTGTCTCTGACCCCATTGACCAAGTTGGAATAGATATTCTATCCCAAGTCGCCCAAGTTGACGTTAAAACAGGTCTTCCTCCAGAAGAACTGATAAAAATTGTGCCAGAATACGATGCGATGATGATTCGCTCGGAAACCAAGGTAACAAAAGAAATTATCGAAGCTGCTACACAGCTAAAAATTATTGGACGTGCTGGTGTTGGTGTCGATAATGTCGATGTTCCGGCTGCTACCCGCAAAGGAATTGTGGTTGTCAATTCCCCTGAAGGCAATACAATTGCCGCAGCAGAACACGCCCTAGCGATGATGTTGTCTTTATATAGGCATATCCCAGAAGCCAACCAGTCAGTTAAAAACAATAAATGGGATCTCAAACGCTTCGTTGGTACTGAAGTTTACAAAAAAACGCTGGGTATTGTTGGTTTAGGAAAAATTGGTTCCCATGTTGCTGCGGTAGCTAAAGCAATGGGAATGAAATTGCTGGCTTATGACCCATTTATCTCTATAGAACGAGCAGATCAGATCGGTTGTCGTTTGGTAGATTTAGATATACTGTTCCGCGAAGCAGATTATATTACTTTACACATCCCAAAAACACCGGAAACTACTCACATCATTGGTACTGAATCAATAGCTAAAATGAAACCTACTGCGCGGATCATCAACTGCGCTCGTGGTGGCATTATTGATGAAGATGCCCTTTTACAAGCATTAAAAGAAGGCAAAATTGCTGGTGCAGCATTGGATGTGTTTGAAAAGGAACCTCTGGGTGAATCAGAATTACGTTCTCTTGGTAAGGAAGTTATTCTTACCCCACATTTAGGTGCATCAACTGCGGAAGCGCAAGTAAATGTTGCTGTTGATGTGGCAGAGCAAATTCGTGATGTTCTCCTGGGTTTACCTGCCCGTTCAGCAGTAAATATCCCAGGGCTTCACCCCGATGCTTTAGAAAAGCTCAGACCTTATCTACAACTGGCTGAAACCCTTGGTAATATGGTTGGGCAGTTAGCAGGAGGACGAGTGGAATCTCTCAATATTCGTCTCCAAGGAGACTTGGCAAATAATCAAAGTCAACCTGTAGTAGTTGCTGCACTCAAAGGCTTGCTGTCTCAAGCTTTGCGAGAGCGGGTAAATTATGTTAATGCCAGTATAGAAGCTAAGGAGCGGGGCATTCACGTTGTTGAAACAAGAGATGCAGATGTTCGAGACTATTCTGGTTCACTGCAACTATCTGCTAAGGGTTCTTTAGGGGAACATTCGGTAACAGGCGCTTTATTAGGAGATAACGAAATTCGCATCACCAGTGTTGATGAGTTTCCAGTTAACGTCGATCCTACTCAACATATGCTGTTTACTCTCCACCGAGATATGCCAGGAATTATTGGTAGAATTGGCTCTTTGCTAGGCAGCTTTAACGTCAATATTGCCAGTATGCAGGTAGGACGCAAAATTGTGCGTGGTGATGCAGTAATGGTGTTAAGTTTAGATGATCCTCTCCCTGATGGCATTTTGGCTGAAATCATCAAAGTTCCAGGGATTAAGGACGCTTATACAGTAACTTTGTAGCAGTTAGCAGTTAGCAGTTAGCAGTTAGCAAGAAATTAAAACTGTTTCTTAGGGTATTAAAACTCAATTTGTGCTAATTGCTAATCGCTAATCGAAGGATCGCTAATCGCAGGATCGCTAATCGCTTTTATATGGCAAATAGTTGGTGGGAAATTGAAATTTTATCTGATCCAGGGCTAGAAGAATCAATATTCTGGCGGTTGGAAAAGTTTGGTTGTCGTGGAATGTCTAGTGAGTTAAAAGAACACTCTCAGCTAGTACGTGCTTATGTACCAGAAATTCAAGCGCAACTTTTGGATTTAGCTGCGTTATCTTTATGGTTACGCCAAGATGCTTTAATAGCAGGTATGCCTCTACCCGTGACGCACTGGCGTTTAATTGATGAGGAAGACTGGGCAACTAATTGGAAGCAGTATTGGCAACCTCAAGAGATTGGCGATCGCATTTTAATATATCCTGCTTGGCTACAACTTCCAGAATTTTCAGAACGTAAAATCTTACGTCTAGATCCTGGTATGGCTTTTGGCACAGGTACGCATCAAACAACTCAGCTATGTTTAGAAGCACTAGAAATGCGATTAGGTAGCGATGCTAATAATCAAGTAATAGCCGATCTTGGCTGCGGTTCTGGTATTCTTTCAATTGGCGCTGTGTTATTAGGTGCTAAAAAATCTTATGCCGTAGACACTGATCCTTTAGCTGTATTAGCAACAGTAAGTAATCGAGAGCTAAATAATATTAGTAAAGAGCAAGTTTTAGTTGAAAAGGGTAGTATAAAAAAATTAATAGAACTGATAGATGAACCAGTTGATGGTTTAGTTTGCAATATTTTAGCTGAAGTAATTATTGATTTAATTCCAGAAATGTCTGCTCTTGTTAAACCTAGTAGTTGGGGCATTCTTAGCGGTATTTTATTAGACCAAATTAAGCCTGTTGCCGATACAATAGAGCAGCATGGTTGGTCAGTGGCAACCCTCTGGCGAAGACAGGATTGGTGTTGTTTAAATATCCGCCGTAGCAATTAGATAAATTTCCAGCAACTTTTATAGCAGAAACTTAGCTTTTAAACTTTAAATAACATACTCATGTTGCTTCTATAGTAGTTAGCTTTTTCCACTGCTTGCGCTGTATATGTTTTAACTATACAAATTGTTCTAAGCGCCTTGGCGCTTGCTATATCAATTAATCAGAGATAAGAAACTATGATCGGCACCAACGTATATCTGGATGATGAAGTCAAGAAATTATTGATTAAGGCGGCTGCAATTAAAGGAAAATCCATAGAATCTCTGGCATCAGAGATTATTAATCAAGCTATTCGAGAGCAGTATAGTGTCGTTAGAGAGAATATTGTTACCCCTCCCAATAGTAAGCCAGCTTTAGCAGGTGCGGAGCCATTTTATTTTTTGGCAACGCCTGAAGAGTCTGGGATTCCTGCTGACGAATGGGAAATGGAAAATGATTATTCTTGATACTCATATCTGGCTATGGTGGAACCAAGATTCTCCTCAATTGACGAAGTTTCAAAAAGATGTCATTGAAAATTCTCGCAGTGAGGGGATTGGTATTTCTAGCATTAGTCTGATTGAAATCTCCAGATTGGTTGATCGAAGTCGGCTAGTTTTACCTAAACCTTTAGGGGAATGGTTTTCTATTGCTTTAGCGGAAGAAGGAGTTTTATTAATTCCGATCACTCCCGAAATTGCTATTGAAGCTTATGCTTTACCAGATGAATTTCACAAAGACCCTGCT
>JBARVL010000612.1:0-11676 GCA_049646245.1 Crinalium sp.
TTCTTTCTGCTAAGGGTCAAAGCCAAGATCGAGTCAAGGGTCTTAGCACTGGCGCTGATGTTTACATGGTGAAGCCGTTTGAGCCAGACGAACTGGTGGCGCAAGTAGAATCATCGCTCAAACAAGCTAACCGCTTAATGCAGCATCCTAACAAAGGAGCAGAAGCAAACCCTAAAATTCAAGTTCCCGCTTCTGTGGAATTAACTCCTACAGAACTAAAAGTAGTTCAGTTTGTGGCGCGAGGGTTAGCAAATAAAGAGATTGCAGATTTGATGAATGTTAGCCAACGAACTATTGAAAGTCATGTGTCGAATATGTTAGGAAAAACTGGTTTACATAATCGTACAGAACTAGCTCGCTGGGCGATCGAAAGTAACATGGCTTGAATCTGTTCGAGATTTGATATTTTGATTTTGGATGATTAATCTAAAATCTCAAATCCTCGTATCAAAAATTTTTACCACGCATCTTCCTCGATATTTGATTCTTCTAGCAGTATTTCACAAATGCGTAAGTCCTGAGTTTGTTATTCAACTTCTTTGATCTTGGTTTTATTCTCTAAAATTTCTTTTAGTACGAGGGTAATAAATGCCAAACCTGCAAGCAAAACTGCGGCTGAGAAGGAAGCTTGAGTGTCGTATTGTTTGTAAGCTTGCTCAACAAAAAGTGGTAGAGTTTGAGTTCTACCAAGGATGTTGCCAGATACGATCGACACAGCACCAAATTCGCCCATAACTCTAGCGTTGGTCAAAATTACACCGTATAGCAAACCCCAACTAATATTAGGTAGGGTGACGCGCCAAAATATTTGCCAATCATTAGCGCCTAATGTTTTAGCTGCTTCTTCTTGATCTGAACCAGCTTCTTCTAAAACAGGAATTACTTCGCGGGCGACAAACGGTAGGGTGATAAAAGCACTTGCTAGGATCATTGCGGGGGCAGCAAAAATAATTTTAATGTTTGCTGCTTCTAATAGTGATCCAAACCAGCCATTGCGCCCATACAGCAATACAATCATCAATCCAGCTACGACTGGAGAGACTGCAAAGGGAATGTCTAAAAGACTAATTAGAAAGGTTCGACCTCTAAACTGATTTCGTGCAATTACCCAAGCTGCACAAAGTCCAAACACTGTATTGATCGGGACAACAATCAGGGCAATCAAAAGCGTAAGCTGTACAGCACGAAGAAAATCATGTTCTGTCAAGTTCTTTAAGAAAGGTTCAAACCCTTGATCAAAGGCTTGTGCAAAGACGTTGATGGCAGGAATGAATAGTATCAAGGAAAGGTATGCGATCGCCACACCAATCAAAACCACTTTAATCCAACCACCTTTTTTGGCTTTTTTTGATGACTTAGAATCTGGTGATTGTGGATAAAAAGAATGCCCTGCTAAATCAGAGTTCATAGTGCCGCCCCCAACTTTGTAAAAGATTAATTGCTAATAAAATTAATAAGGAAATTCCTAACAAAACTGTTCCTATGACGGTTGCGCCACTATAGTCGTACTGTTCTAGTCTTTGGATAATTAGTACGGACGCAATTAAGTCCTTAAATGGAACGTTAGCAGCAACAATTACAATCGAACCGTATTCGCCAACTGCCCTGGAAAAACCTAGTGCGATTCCCGTTAATAATGCTGGCATCAAGGGTGGCAAAACTACACGCCAAAACGTTTGCCATTGAGATGCACCTAAAGACCAAGCTGCTTCTTCAATATCCTTTTCCAGTTGTTGCAATACAGGTTGTAAGGTTCTGACAACGAAAGGCAAGGAGATAAATAGCATTGCTACGCCGACCCCCAAACGAGTAAATGCTACTTTAATTCCTAACGGAGCTAGTAATGAACCGATCCAGCCGTTATCGCTGTAGACGGTGGCGAGAGTCAAACCAGCAACCGAGGTGGGTAACGCAAAGGGTAAATCAATGGCAGCATCAATGAATCGCTTGAGCGGGAAATCGTACCGAACTAATACCCAAGCAATTAAAAACCCGAATACTCCGTTGATTAAAGCAGCGATCAAGGATGTAACAAAGGTGACATCATAAGTGGCAAGAGCTATTGGACTGGTAGCAATTCTCCAAAAGTTAGCTGGATTCTCGGTACTAGCTTTCAATAGCAGGGCTGATACAGGTAGAAATAGCATCAGGGTGAGATACCCCAAAGTAATTCGCCAAGGCCAAGAAAGCTTACTAAGTTGGCGAAAGGGACTTTGCCAAATAGGGGTACGTTTGTGAGGAGCAGATACAGCCATAAGAAACTATGAAAGATAAAGTTCTAAATATCGGTAGAATTCCAAAAACAGGGAATGGGGAATAAATTACTCTTCTCTCCTCCCTCCTCCCTCCTCCCTCCTCCCTCCTCCCTCATCACTAATTAGCTACCCGCCTGAATTTTGTCAAAAATTGCTCGGTCATCGAAGAATTTATGCTGTATTTCGTCCCAACTGCCTAAATCTTGGGCAGTAAACAGAGTTTTGATGGGAGCAAACTGTTTAGCTACTTCTTTTGCCACTGTGGGATCTACAGGTCGGAAGCCTACTTTGGCAAATTCTCGTTGTGCTTCAGGCGTGTAGAGAAACTTAACAAACGCTTCTGCAACTTCTCTTGTGCCGTGTTTATCGACATTTTTATCTACAACTGCGATCGGGTTGTCGATGGAGATGTTAACATCAGGCACAACGTAAGGAAGCTTATGACCGTTCTGTCCAGCTAAAATTACCTCGTTCTCATAATTAATTAAGACATCCCCTTGATCTTGTTTGAAAAAGACATCGCTAGCTTCACGAGCATCCCTGGGTAGCACGGGAACATTATTATAGACTTTGGTGGTAAACTCCTGAGCTTTAGCATCATCACTTCCTGTTTGTGTCGCAGAACCCCATATTCCTAAGAAATTCCACCGAGCGCCACCAGAAGTTTTGGGGTTAGCTGTAATTACTTTTACACCATCTTTTGCTAAGTCTTCCCAGGTTTTAATTCCTTTCGGATTGCCTTCACGGGTGACTAAAGCAGCAACAGATTTAGTCAAAATTGAATTATTAGGTGCTTGTTTTTCCCAACCTGGTTGGATTAGTCCAGCTTTCTCGATCTTTTCGGTATCAAGTGCTAGGGCTAAGGCTACAACATCTGCCTCTAAGCCATCAATGACAGCACGGGCTTGGGAACCAGAGCCACCATAGCTTTGACCGAAGGTAACGTTCTGATTGTGTTCCTGTTTCCACTTCGCTGTAAATTCAGGAATGATGTTTTTGTAGGCAGGGCGGGTGACGGCGTAGGAGACGAGGGTTAGCTCAATATCTCTACTTTTGGCATCAGGGCTAGCGGTACTGGAGTTATTCAGGGAACAAGATGCGATCGCCATACTCAAACTCACCCCCACTAAAAACAGGGACATGAACCCCTTAAGGGAACTTGACTTTAGCAAACTGAACAGCCTTGCTCTCGACTGATCGGGTGCTAATATTTGAGTTACTTTTTGCCACAGACGCATCAAACGCTCTCCTCATACTCCGGTTATTCGGTCGGAATACCGCTATTTTGTCTAGCCATAAATAATAGCGCAAATCACAGTGTTTTTGTACAGAGGGCAAAAATATTTAGTAAAACAAGCTTTGCATGGCATAATAAACAAACGATTGATAGTAATAACGGCATTAGCGTGATTAATTTAGCTAAAAATTTCTCTCTCTATTGCAAATTAGCTAAACTTTGCTATAATAATTAATCGTGCTGGTGTAGCTCAGTGGTAGAGCAGCTGATTTGTAATCAGCCGGTCGCAGGTTCAAATCCCGTCACCAGCTTTTGATTTTTTCCTTAGTACGCTTTAGCTTTTGTGACTTTACCCATAACTTTGCCGCAATGGCAAGCTTATGGTTACATTAGAAAGTGGCAAAATTATGGTTCCCGTAATATACGTCAATTATTGGGGCTTAGACAAAAACCAGCTTTAACTGAGATTTTGCACCAACCGCCGACAGACTATGCGCGTAGCTTTGGCGTAAAGCTAGGCTGTGACTACACAAATCAAGCCTGCCTAAGTTGACTACGAAAAATCAAGGGTTCTAATGGTACTTAGACAAAAACTGAAGTAAAAATGGCTTCAAACCTATATGGAGAAATACTTTTAACGTTAATAGGCATGAATTTAGTATTTACAAGGGTTTCAGACATTTTCTGGTCATTAGCCTCTTTTCCTTGCTCCGAGTGACTTGCAGCCTCTTTAGGGGCTATTAAATGTCTAAGTCCCGCTAAAGCCTGCGGAGGCGGGCTATCTCCACCGAACGCTAGCTTTCAGGGTGCTACGCCTACGCGAATGAATTGTTTGTTTAGCTCTAGGCTTACAGTCTGTGGGCAGATTAGGTGCAAGATCTGAGCCTCTAACGGACGGGAAGGCATCCGCAACAAATGGAAGAAACACAATTAGCACCGAAGGCTTCAACCATAAGGGTTTGAAAATGTGTTTCTTAAGAGTTTCAAATAGGCTCAAATCCAGTTCACAGGCTATTTCAAGGTCGTTTTACGCTTTTTCTGGCTGGATTGGGTTTGAGCCTCATCTACCCTTATCATTGCTAAATGTCTCTCTCAGAGCGGAATAGAGCCTTATTTCAGCCCATAATTTGTTGCAGCCCTTTTAGCGATATCAGCTTGATTTTTGCCAACGCCTAGTTGACAACGGATTTGCTCTAAAGCAGCACGAACATCTCTATTTCTAATTGCTCCTGGTTGTTTTAAATATAATGAAACACGAGTATTAGATGGATATAACCCTTGAGCATGAAGTGCGATCGCCGCCTGTTTCACCTCAAGGCATAATTGTTCTATTTTCTGTTTATAGCAAGTTTCTTGATAGTTAGTGTATCTAGCTGATATAGCACGGCATAAATCGGAAAAATGTTTGCGGAGGAAACTAGGATCGTATTCAAGAAGTCTCGCCACTTCTATCATAGATGGTGGTGGGCACTGCTCACTTTTCAGCAATTCTTCTAGTGCCTGCTGGATTCTTTGAGTATTAAATGATTTACGAGATTTTACATTTATGTTAACAGGGTGCTGCGTTTGAGTGAGCTTGTTTATGTAGCTGTACTCTATATTATTAATTTTATTAAACTCTAGGTTGAGAGAATCAAGTAGTGATATCCCTAATTTTGGATAAATTTTCACAATAATATCCATTGATGGTAGAGCTTTTCCATTACACCACATCCATACAGTATTTTTAGGTATGTTTAGTAAACGGGCAAATGCTGCTATGTTACCCTGACTTACTTTAGTTATATAGTTTGAGAAAGCTTTTGCGATTATTTTTTCTTCTGGTGGAAATGGTAATCTTGGTGCAGCAGCGATTAATTCTCCTATAGTTTGTGTAATCCAGTTTTGCCTTTGCCATTCCTCTTCATTTAAGGTTTTATTATTGGATAGCTTAACATCTGAGAAAATACCTAACCATGTTTTGCATCTTGAACAGTATCCTGGTCTTGAATTCCAGCCTAGTGGAGAGAATGTCTGACTACATCGAAAACACCGAAACTGCAAAAAGCAGTGGTGTCGTAGGCAAACTTCAACCTGATTTATTGCCCATAATAAAGGTTCGTAAATTACTTGATCGGATGAGTGCCACTCTTCATAACAGCTAGGACAATAAGCCCATTTAGAACGCATTAAACCGCGAGACGGAAAAACATTAGTCCAACTAAGCATTGTTAGAAAGCGGATATCTTGACGTAAAGTTAATGTTTCTAATGCTTCTACCCAATTGGCTGCCATATAACCAATGCTATTAAGTGTTGCTGTGCGGCTAAATACTCCTGCTCTGCTAGTCAAGTATTCTGAACTATCATTTTTATTAGTTTTTTTGACAAATGGTACTAATTCTCTTTCCATCAAGACCCCTGGTAAAACAGAATGAGCCTGAGCTAGTCGAGATATATAACCAGTTAAGCTTTCCACTAATGGAGTACCAATACCAACAGGCTCTAATTGATACAAGCGACTGCGAGAAGGACTATAAACTTTTTTAAAATTCCAAGATTCGTATGTTGTTAATCTGTTACCTAACATCTAATTAAAGCCATGTCAAACTTTTAAATTTTTGTTTGCCAACATTGATATTTAAAGCAATAGCTTTATTTTTAGCCAGGGAAGTTAAATAATTTTATCTAGAATTGGATTAACCAAACTATTTATATTACAGCTTTATAAGTGAAACTACTGCATAGATATATATTTAAAGTTAACGCTACAATAAAATCAATTTTATCATGTTTGATTAAACGGATACTTATATGATTTGAGACTACTCCCATCCAAGTTCTTTGCGGATTTGATACACAGCATCCTGAACCTCTTTATTCCGCATCACACCTGGCTTAGCTAACTGTTCAGCGATTCTTCTAGTAGTAGGGTTTATTTGTTGACTATGTAGGGACAAGGCACAAGCACGAGCTTCCTCAATATATCCCGCTATTAGTTCTTCATGACCTTTTCTTAGATAAGCTTTATACTGTTTTGAGATGGCATAGCACAGTTCAGGGAAATGTTTATAACAACTTCCTTGAGAGTAACCTAACTGTCTACAAACTGCTGTTAGAGAAGGTGGCGGATAATCGCTGCTAGCAAGAATTTTTTCTAAATCTATCCGCAGATTATCTTTAAAGTTATTAGATTTGTACTCTTGATAACGCTTTGAGATAGTAGTGCATAACTCTCTAAAATTGTTGTACATACTCTTGTGACACTTGTATCCCAGTCTATTTTGCACTTCTATTAGTGAAGGTGGTGGAATTTCTTCAAGCGCCTGCTGCAATACCTGTAGAGTTATGCCTTTATCGAATGTAAATAAACGCGGAACACCTTTGGATGAATATTCCAATCGAGCAGTCTTTTTTGGGGTAAAAGTAGGAACAAAGTTCCAATCTAAAAAATCTATTAGTGAAATTCCAATATGATTGCAAAGATGCAGTAGGTGATTGAGCGAGGGAGTGTTTTTACCTAAACGCCATGAGGAAAGCAATTCCTTATCCAAATTTATATCTCTAGCCAATGCAGATAGACCTCCTTCATAAGCTTTATCTATGTATTCAGAAATTAATTCTTTTATCCTTTCTCTAAGTTGTAGAGTTGATAATTTAGAAGCTGATGCTAATAATTGTCCAACATTATTTGCTATCCAAATATCCTTTTCATTAATCATTTCTTTTACAGTTTCAACAGTACCTAACCACTTTGAACAATTAGGACAATAGCCAGGCTGTTGCCAAATGTACAACCTTGATTTTTTGTAACAGTGAGGGCATTGGTTTTGCAAGCGACAGTAATGTATTGGACAAACTGTTATTAGTTTTAGTATCCATAAAAGTTGGTCATAAATTACTTGCCGATTAATTCTCCACTCCTCATAACAGACAGGACACCAAGCTTTAACTTTATTAATCAGACCTCTCTTGGGAATAACATCAGCCCAAGTCAGCATTGTTAAAAAACTTAGATCGCGGCGATAAGTTAGTTCCTCCAGTGCTTGTACTAACTTAGCTACTGCTAAACCAGTTCCATTTAAAACTGTTATGTTAATGTTCAAAGTTTTCTCTAAACTTTCAAACATCTGGTCTGGCTTGAGAATTGGAGCTATTTGTTTGGCAATAAGTAGTCTTGGCTTCAAACAATGAACTTCAGCTAGTCTAAGAATATAACTTGTTAAGCTTTCTACTATTGGTGTTCCAATTCCAACAGGCTCCAACTGATACAAACGGCTGCGAGAGGGAATTAATGGCTTTGTTATCTCCCAAGGCTCGTATGTTTTTAACTGATTATCTAACATCTTGCTGTACTCCTACAGGATCTCTTTTAGGTTTACGCTTGCCAACTTTCTGCGGTGGACGAGTAGTTTTGGGGGCTTCTTCTGGTAGTGAGGTTGTTTTTGCTCCAAGTCCTAAAGCAGAGCGTAAATTGTTCACGTCTGTTTCTGTTTCAGATAATTGTCTTTCGCCTTCTTGAATCTCTTGCAACATCCTCCTACACTGAGCAACTGACCAAGCACGTTTTTCTAAATCCTTGAGAGTAATGGTTGGGACTTCTTTGTCCAGAGCATCTTTAAGAGCGCGTGTTAGCCAATTTTTGAGTATCCCAACACATCCTAAAGTACGTTCATAAAAATATTCCCACTGATTAACTAAATCTGGAGTTTCTGCAAGTGGCATCTGCTGCTGAAAAGTTAACAATACACCTTTAAAAGCTTGTACATCCTCTGGACTGTCAGCACAATAACGGCTGAAATGAATATCAACACTACGGCGTGAGAGTTGACCGCTTAAATGACGAAAAGTCAGTAGCTCGTATGTTCCTAATAAACAGTGCAAGATGCCTGTCGTATTTGCTAGAGATTTGAGGCAGTCTAACTGATCTTGTAGCTTATGTCCGCTTGCCATCTTTCCAAAATGTTGTGCTTCATCTACGAAAAATACGTCTGGATGACGATAGATGAGAGCATTTTCTAAAGCTCTACGTAGAGCAGGCGCAACTACTTTTGACTCAACATTAATTTTCCCAGAATTATCACGATAGATACCACGCGCACTGTAATCAAACTTGTGATCGATTAACGGTTCTTCTAAGGCTATTAAGGCGCGTGTGTAGTAATCCTTCCAGTTGAAGTTTTTTGATTCTGGGGCTATAGCTTCAACACCAACGACAGGAACACGACCGCGATCGCTTTCCAGCTTAGGTAATGCTAGCTCTGTTAATTTCTGTTCAACGCGGAGTCGCAAAGTTGTCTTACCAACACCACTAGGGCCATAAACAAAGATAAATGATGCTCCTGCGGGTTCGGCAATTGTTCGCATGAGAATTTCATACACTTCTTTGAGTCGAGGATGTGCTACGGTATAATTCTCAAAGTAGGCAAGCCGTTCTGTAGCAGGTCGTGTTAGGAGTTCGATAGGAAATCCATTAAGTCTTGTCATAATTAAAACTCCTCATAAACTACAAGTGTTTCTGGCGCAATCGTTTCATCTTCAGCCACCTGAGCATCCGTATTGCCAAAAGGAACTTGGATAACTTTTGGTGGTTCATTGCGGCTTGTCGTAGCTTTTCCACCTTCAATTACCCTAAAGACTTCCTGAGCTTCTGTATCATAGGAACGCTGTTCTAGTAGAGCTTCTTGTGCTTCTACAGATGCTAAAAATTCTGCTAATTTCTTGGTTGAAACTTGAGATTGTTGTGCATGATTTTGTTGACGTTTGCGTAACTCGGTACTAGCTAACTTCAGTTCTTTTTCTGAACGACCTTGAAATTCTGCATAATATTGAGAAATACACTGTACCCACTGCCCTCGCACAAAGGCGTAAGCAATACCAATATTAAACGGGTCGTATCTTATCTGGACGGAGGTATTCTCAATTTGTGGGTCACGAAAACTATTAGACCAGTAGTAGATTGAGTTAATTTTTACACCCCGTCCAGCATGAACTTTTGCTTTTCCCTGTGAAGTTGTAGGTAGGGTAAGAATCTGAAAGTTTTCATCGTAACCAATCATGCGGTGAAGCCGACTACCGCCTAAAGTCATACCCGCAGCAAACGCATCTCTTGGACTTTGGAAAAGTGCGGGATGTTCGTCTGTATCGTAAACTTCGTAAGCCCAAGCGCAAAGATATTCGTAAAGCAAACCAAGCGTCCATACAGCCTGATTTTTAGGGTTAACTGACTTAGTTACTTGGCGAACGTTACGAGTGATTTGTGTATTACCGAGCAAGTTATGGACAAATTGAGTGTTGGAAGTTCCAAATAGACGTTCACACACCGAACCAAAACGAGCTTTAGCTGGCGGTCTTTGCTTTTTCGTAGATTCAAAAGTAGCTAAAAGCGTTTCAAAGTAAACGCTGTGAAATTCCGTACCGTTATCTACTACTACAATTTGGGGAAGCCTACCGTGACGCTTAACGCAAATTCTTAGCACCATTAAGCAAGAACGATATGAGGGCGGGTCAAACGTTAGGTAAACCGCCAGCAACCTTCGGGAGTAAGCATCTACTAGAAAGGTTGCCCAAGGTCTGCCAAGATTGCGACCTGTGCGAGAGCAGACTAGCTCTACATCTAACTCGGTATGGTCAATATGTCCGATTTCAAATGGGCGATCGCCGTGTCTCGGTGTAGTCCTGGTAAGTTCCCAGTAGAAAGATTCTTGCTGATAAGCAGCACGACGACCTTGGCGTTTTTTAGTTTGTTCGTAACCACTACGGCGTTTTACTTCCTGGGTAAATGCTTTATAACTCGGAGCAATTACACCAGATTGTTCACAAGCTCGAACCAAAGCCCCGTAAACTTCCAACATTCTTTTTTGTTTGAGAGTTTCGTAGTCTTCTAAAATAAACCTCTCTATGATTGCTAAGGTTTCTTCAGGCAGCTTGCGCTGACGATTACCTTTGGCACTGCGATGGGACAAAAGCCCGATGTAGCCACAACCGTGTTGTTGAAGTGCAGTTAAATATTTAGCTTTCCAGTGGCGAATGGTACGGGCTGGTATTGTTTCGTTTTCTGGGGGATGCCCGTTTAAGTAAGGTTCGATAGTTTTGTAGCGTTCAAGAGCTTCTGTTTGATCTTGAGGACTGGCTTGATAAAATCGCTGCCAAGATTCTGAACTAATAGCTGATTTTTCTGGGGTTTGGAGACTTGTAATTTTTCCTTGGCGAACCAGATTTTCAAATACAGCTTTTTTTAGTTCGATTAACTGATTATTTTCTGCGCCAAGTATAACCTCTGTTTCTCCAACATGGATGATATTTAAACCTTTACCATCCCAACTAACAGTCGTTCCAGTGGCAAGATTGATTATAGGAGAGATAGCCGGAAGACTTACACTTGGCTGTTCAACTATTAATCTATAAGCATTGGCAGTCTGCTCGTCACGAAAGACGGGACATCTCTCTGGTTCAGCAAGTGGTGCAGCATTTAAATCAACATAGATTTGCTCTTTAACAATTAATGTGTAGATATCATCGGACTTAGCTCCTGTTGGCTGGTTGAGTAATTCCGCTAAAATTATTCCTGGTTGAGATGAAACAATTGAGATCACTGATTGAGCGATCGCTTCTTCCACTACTAGAGATTCTGCTCGATAATAATCTTCTAAAAATTGCAGGTTACGTTGCAAAACCCAGTTGATTTCCTTATCTGAACGAACACGGTAATAAAGCCCAAACTGATTAGCATAGGCTTCTCCTGGTGGGCAAATCCACTGATTATCCTCCGAATAAAAGTAACGATTAGGGTTTTTCTCTGCTAGCTTTTTTAAATCCTGCTCGGTTTTGCACTCTTCCCAACCAGCAGAATTAGTTCGGACGACAAATAAATCTGGGGTGTGTAAAACGCCTAATCTACGTCCGTTACTTGCTTGATAGTCAAGTTTAATTTGCGGTGGTTGATCGTAGAATTCTAGAACATCGTCATCGTGTTCTAACTGATAAATTATTGGGAGTTCAACCCGATGCGACTCAAACTGAATTGTGACTCCCATCTTGCGACTAGGGTAGCGTCCCGAAACATTCTTGCTACCGCCACCAACGCGACGAGAAGGTTCTGATGAGCGAACTTTCTCAATAATTTTTTGTCCTGCCTCGGATATTTGAAGGCGAGCAAGCCATTGTTCAAATTGCTCTTTCATATACCTGTTACCCAGCACTTTAT
>JBARVL010000613.1:0-2781 GCA_049646245.1 Crinalium sp.
TCGAGCAATGCTGGTCATGGTTAAAGAGTCGAATTCGTAAACAACTTATTCAAGGAAGCTGTTTAAGAGATGTTATGGAAGCTGTGCTTCGCACAGCGACCTAACCGCCTTGGCGGTTGCTATACTATTATTATTCCTACTGTATCTCAAAAATATCAGCCAGATAATTATTCTAGCCAGACAATTAAATTTCGTGTTTGGGGAGAAGTCAGACAACCTGGAACTTTTCAAGCTTCTGCTAATCCCAACTTAAGGACAGCTTTATCCTTAGCTGGAGCGATCGCTAATAATAGTCCAAAAAATAACGTTGAAATTATTCGCCTTAATCCTAATGGAACCGTGAGGCGCATAAAACTATCAGTAGGTTTAGTAAAAGATAACCAAGAGCTAAATAATTATACTGTTGATAATAACGATATTATTATTGTAAGTTATCCAAGAAGGCTAGTTTCATCTAAACCCAAAAAGATAACTTATATATGGGATGTAATTAATTCCTTACTTAATTAACTTCAAACAAAATAGCCCGCGCAGGCGGGCTTAGTCTGTATGGTTCCCCAGGCTTTAGCCTGTGGGGAATTATATTGATTAGCGATCGCACAAAAACTCAATAATACCCTGATTAACCTGATCTGGACAAGTTGCCGCCGCATCATGCCCACAATTTAATAATACTTTCATCTGAGAATTAGGTATTAGCGTTTCTAATTTCTCCCCATCTGTAACAGGAAACCAATTATCTTTATCAGCCCATAAAATTAACGTCGGACAAGTTATCTTACCTAAATTATCTTGAATATCACCAATCAAACTAGGCAATTTTTGTTGCAACCTTTGAATCTCAATAGCCGCGTGTTGTAAATCCTCAGTATATTTCGTAATCGTATTCGGAAACTCTATATACGGATAAGTTATCCAATAAACATCTTCTTCAGTTATCGCCGTTGCATCCACTACAACATCTTGCCTTTCAATTGCAAAAATGTACCTTACCAACGGTGAAAAGAAACTTGCCAAACGCAATTGATCAACTATCTTAATTAAATCCAAAGGAATACTGGATAACACTTGCATACCACGATTAGGTATACCTTGCGGAAAAATCGGCACATTAATTAAGACTAATTTTTCAAATAACTCTGGATGTGATTCTACACAAGCAAGTGCTGTTAACGCCCCTAAAGATTCTGCCACAACCAAAGCAGGTTCATCACACAAAGATTGAATAATTCTGGCTAATTCAATCGCTTGATGTCCAGGGTTATCTGGATATGCTGGCTTATCCGAAAAACCATTACCCTTACCATCAAAAGCAATTACTTTAAAATGTTGGGATAATTGCTCAATATTGTAACGCCAGCCGTAACTCCAACTACCAATACCATGTACTAAAATTAAAGGTTTACCTGTTCCTTTTTCACCATAAGCAATCGAAACAGGATAACCATTAGCATCAGTAATTGTGATACTTTGCCGACCTTTAGGAAATGTATCTTGCCACCAATCCTGCATAAATCTTAGCCGCCAATAGCTTGAAACAGCAACCTTAAAATGAAAAAGCTGATAGCAGTTATCGCAACTACAAACAATATTAACGCGCCCAATAATAAAATAATAAACCACCAATCAGCTTTTTTACTTGCTTGAGGAGTAGCTACATGGGCTTCTAATAAAGCGAGATTTTTAACATTAGCTTTAAAACCAAAATCAAAAAAATCTCCTAATACAGGTATAGAACCAACAATTTCATCCAAAATGATGTTAAAAAACATCCGTATTAAAGTTTCTCTAGGTAAACCCATTAAAGCCGCTTCCAGCACAATATAACCTGAGAAAGCAGAACCTATAAAATCACCTGCGCCAGGTAATAACCCTAAAATGGGGTCAATTCCAACTCGATAGCGTGTACCTGGAATAGCAATAGCATTATCTAGGATATGAGTAAGCGATCGCAACCGCTTCATCTTAGCTGAGTGAGAGTTACTTCCAGGCGAAACGTGAGGATGAGGTTGAGACATAAATTAATTAAGTAGCACCGATGGAAATAAACTTAACATGAAGGCTGCTCATTGGTCATTGGTCATTGTTAATTGTTAATTGTTAATTGGGGTTAGGTTTCATTTGGCATTTATTTATGCCCACTTAATTAACAGATTAATTTACTTCTCCCTCACTCCTCACTTCTCTATTAGAAATTTCCACAAATAACTTCCTCGCCTCTGTTTTTTCTCTAATTGCCTCTCCTACAGTGGCATTTAACTGATCGCCAATCAATAAAACTAAACAACTCATATACAACCACAGCATTAAAACAATTACCGCACCCACTGCACCATAAGCTTTATTGTAATTACCAAAATTAGACACATACATTTTAAATAAAGCCGATAAAATTGCCCAAGAAACTGCTGCAATAACTGCTCCTGGCATAATTGGTGTACCATGTTCCCAGCGACTAGGGCCATAGCGATAAATAAACCCAAAAGCTGTAGCAACAATCGCCAGCGCCACAGGCCAAGTAAATAACCGCCACAAAGCAAGTAATTCTCCTCCCAAATTACCACTTTTACCAGCAACGAGTTGGATAATTAAATCACTGATAAACACCAAAAAAGAAGCTGTAATCAATAGCACAATGCTGCCAACTGTGAGAACAATAGAAATTAATTTAGCTTTCCAAAACGGGCGAATTTTCTCTGCTGGAATTTGATGAATTTGATCCAACGCAGCCATCGCGGCGCTAATTGCCCCCGAAAAAGCCCAAATAGCAGCAAAAAAGCT
>JBARVL010000614.1:0-2852 GCA_049646245.1 Crinalium sp.
GGTATCCCTTGCATCTACTACGGTACTGAGCAATATCTCCACAACGACACCAACGGCGGTGAAGATCCTTATAACCGCCCAATGATGGATAAGTGGGATACTGAAACGGAAATTTATCGCATCATGCGATTGTTAGCGGGTGTGCGTCGCTTAAATCCTGCGGTATCAATGGGTAGACATTGGCAGCAATATATTACTGCTGATGTATATTGCTATGTTCGCAAGTATCGTGATTCTATCTGTTTTGTGGCATTGAATCGTGGTGGTGCAACTACACTTCCTGAAGTAATGACTTGTCTGCCCAATGGTGAACATACTTGCATTGTGACGCGCCGTAAATTTGAAGTAGTTGATGGGAAGATTTACAACTTAGAATTAGAAGAACGGGATGCGATCGTTCTGAGTCATGTGGGTGAACGAGTGAAAGCACAAACGATAGTACGGGCGCAACTCAACGGAGTTGAAACCCAACCTGGCGAGTGGGTGGTTGTGATTGGTGATTGTCCCGAATTAGGTAACTGGGATATTGCTAAAGGGTTTGTGTTGGAATATATCAATGACAGCACTTGGTTTGGTGAGATTCCATTTAATGAAAGTGCTGGTAACTTGATTACTTATAAATACGCCATCTTGCGAGAAGGTACTTCACCATTGCGAGAAAATATAGTTCCTCGTCGTTGGTATGTTGCTAGTGAAGGTACTGTTAAGTGGCGCGATATGTGGGCATCTGGTAGAGAGGCTTAGTTACATTGGGGGGCGGTTGCGTCCCCCATCTTTAGATGAATTGAAATCAAGATTTTTATCAAATTGGATTTAATAACTCATGCAATTTTGCAAGTAGTAGTGATAACTGTAAGCAATCTCACTCTTTCAGACTCAGTAGAGCTATTCTCCTATTGGTACTGTTGATAAGTGGAAACTTTATTTTCTAAAAGCATGATAAATTTATTCTTGGATGACTTTTTTATCCAAAGTTTGTATTAATGTATACAATGTCTATCTAAATCCATGTGTTCCTCTGTTTTTCAATCCATAAATTTATAAAATAAAATTTAACTGTTTGGTGGTGCTTACCTGTGCAAAATATTAAAGATTGGCCTCTCTTTGTTAAAATTTGCTTTGGTTCTCTTATTGCTATTTTTGCCATTGCAGGCGTAATAGAACTACCCAAGCTTACTGCTCAAAATTCTTCTGAACAAAAGGTTGATAATAAGTTAGTAGATATCGATATTCTTATCTATACAGAAAACAGGAAACCTTTAGAAGGAGTAGAAGTCAGATTTATTTTAAAAGGATCTCCTGTAGTAAAGCGGACAAATACAGATGGATACACGCAAATTCAAATACCCGCAATAGGTGATATTGATATTGAACTTCAAAAACAAGGATTTAATTCATCAACGTACAACATAGATCCTCAAATTGATCCTAATAAAAATAGGGAATATATTTTAAAGCCAATAAAACAGAAGAAGTAGATTTTTTATGAGATAAATGCAATCCCCATATAATATATTACCTCCTTTGCGCTTACAATTCCACATCTTACAGGTTTTAACTGAGTTATTTACTCTTGGCATATTCTCGGTTCAAGGAGGAGCTAAGGCTTGGTTTGAGTTGCTGTTAGTAACTGCGACTCTATTTGCTTGCGGTTATCTAGCTTGGTGGCAATTAATTTTTATATTAATAGCCTTAATTTTAGGAACTTTAGCAGCAGGGATATTTTCAATCATTGCACCTCAATATGTTAGCAATAAAAATGATGAAGTTCATGGTAATAAATCTATCGCTACCTTATTTGCTACAAATTTAATTGTCAAGTTTTCTCAAAATAAAGTTCAAGAAGTTGATGAACTTTCAGAGAAAGGTCTCGTCAAGCATTTAGAAAAGCTTGAAGTAGCTTTAGAAATCTTTACCAAGTATCCGGATTTAGTGGAGGTTTTACCAGAAATAGCTATAGCTGTTAATAATACAAATCAAGGAATTATTTATTCTAAACAAAAGCAAGATAGATTAAATCAGCAGCGAATCGATAAAGGATTTACAGGCGGTTGTCCTCCGGAGGATAGATATGATCCACCTAGATGCCCACATGGTTATCCAATTAAAGTGACCCTCAACAAACCAGATAAACTTTATCATGGAATTATATGGATACCAACAGATACAGAATATAAAAGAATCAAGCCAGAATGGTGTTTTGAATCTGTGCAAGAAGCACTTAATGAGAGAGGAAAATATCGATTCAGGCGACCTAAAGATAATAAAGGTAGATTGAGGAACTAAGACTATATGAAATTGGATCGCATAACCAGCAACCCAAATAAAATGAATGGACAACCTTGCATTCGAGATCTGCGTCTCACAGTGCGACGGGTGATAGAGTTGCTGGCGACATATCCCAACCGAGAAGAATTGCGTCAGGAATTTCCACAAATTGAAGATGAGGACATTCAACAAGCTCTAATATATGCTTCTACATATCTAGATGACCGTCCATCCCTTCTGTTCTACAATTTTGCACAGTCGCTTACCAGAAATAGATTTCATACAGCAATTTCGACAATTTGATCGGTTGGCTCAACTACATTCCGAGCGTTAGCAACATCAAGCCAGCCTGAGATAGCATCTTCCAAATTAGCTATAGCCTCCTCTATTGTGTCTCCTTCAGTAATACAACCAGGAAGCGCAGGAACTTCTGCCCAATAACCACCTTCTTCTGCCGAATGAATAATTGCTTTGATTTTCATGTTACTAAAGGTTCTAGTCTGGCTAAAACTTCATCAACCCATTCTAGAGGAGCTTTTTCTACAAAATCAGCTTTTCTGGCATCACAGTCAATTGTTCTAATC
>JBARVL010000615.1:0-7189 GCA_049646245.1 Crinalium sp.
GGGCAGAGGGGCAGAGGGGCAGAGGGGCAGAGGGGCAGAGGGGCAGGGGGGCAGAGGGGCAGGGGGGCAGGGGGGCAGGGGGGCAGAGGGGCAGGGGGGCAGAGCAACTAAAGAATTTACATTTCACTCTCTCATTATTAAAAACCCAACTTAGCCTCAGACTCGGTAGACTGTATAAGAAAGTGATACCGTCGTAGCTAGAAGGTCAACGTCCTTGAATGTCTGCCTTTGAAAATCCCTGCCTTACTGTAGCTATCGATCGCCTAACTTATGGACGATTAAACTTTGATGCGTCTATACAGGCAGAACACTTTGCTATCTGGGTTCTAAAGGCTCCTTGCCCTGGAGCTTATGTTCACTCTGACCGTAATTGGTCTGAGAATTTAACGGCTGCTTGGTTGGCATGGCAAGAAATGTTTAATTTACGCGGTCTGCCTCATGTTCCGCTAGTACATCATATTACAGGGGAGATGCGCGGTAAGGCTGCCTGGACGTTGCCGCCACACCCAAATCTTGCAGCTACCGCTCCGATGCCCAGCTATGGCAGCCGTTTGATGCAACATTTGGGCATTAGTCTTTGGGAATGGGTGTTTGATGGCTCCATTGAAAATAGTTTTGCTCAAAGTGAAGGAATTGCTATTGGGCAGACTAAACCTCTGCGGGTGAGGTTGGAAATTCGTGACCCTGATTTAATTCCTCTGCCTTGGGAAATTATGCAACCACAGCCTGGGAAACCAGCAATTTCTCTCAGCCAACACTTGCTATTCAGCCGCACTACCAGCGACGTTTACCCACTACAACCCATTCAAACTGAGCAAGCCTTAAATATTTTACTGGTACTAGGACAAGAAACTGCTCCTGAATCTAATTCAGGTGGTGGTTTAAAGCTGCAACAAGAGGCAAATGTTTTAGCTAAAGTTCTGGGAGGCACAGCCTATCATGCAAATGCTGTGAATGTGGCTCCTTGTCACGTAGATGTATTGGTACAACCAACACCTACGGAACTTATTAAAGCTTTAGAAACAGAAAATTATAATATCTTTTTCTATGCTGGTCATGGTGTCCCAGCACCAGATGGTGGGTTGTTGTTTTTATCTCCTGATTCAACTCTAAATGGTACAGAATTAGCGCAGGTTTTAGTTCGTTGTCGGGTAAAATTGGCGGTGTTTAATGCCTGTTGGGGCGCTCAACCCGATCAAGATAATTACAAAGCAATTCCCCGTAGTAGCTTGGCAGAGGTGTTAATTCATCATGGGGTTCCTGCGGTTTTGGGGATGCGTGATTCGATCGCGGATGAGGAAGCTTTAACTTTTATTCAATCTTTTGCTCAAGCTTTAGTACAACGGATGCCTATCGATCAGGCGGTGGCGGTGTCAAGGCAACAATTGTTAACTATCTATAAATTTAATCAACCTGCCTGGACTTTGCCTGTTTTATATATGCACCCAGAATTTGATGGTATGCTGCTTCAGCCTATTGGGGAGGGGATTACTGAATTACCAGGGGTTCCTTTGAAATTATTAGGAGAAAGCACACCCATAGCTTCTTTGCGTTCATTAGAAGAAATAGGTAAAACTTGGCAAATTCACGGTACACGGATGCGGGTAGGACGTAGCCAGGATAATGATCTGGTAATTGAGAAGCCGGAAGTTTCTAGAAAACACGCTGAAATTATTGTGCGTGATGCTTTTTCCAGCAATCAAGTCCAGTATCAATACTTTTTACGCGATCAATCTAGTTTTGGCACATTCCTTTTAACAGGTAACGGCTGGCAAAAAGTCCACCATCAGGAGGTTATTCTGGAATCTGGAGCCAAGCTAAAGTTTGGAAGTACTGAAAGTCAAACGATGGAATTTATCATTGATTGGAAATTGTAGAGATTTCTGCGGGTCTCTAGAAGGGTTCAACTGATAAGCTGTTGTATATTTAAATTCTATGTTTTAGAGGGAGAGGAGGGAGGAGAGAGGAGGGAGGAAAGAGTGTAGAGTAACTTTCCGATTAAAAATGTCTAATTTAAATGTGCCTTAGCTTATCTTGCACCAACTTGACTCCATGAGGCAGGGTTCCTCGACGCATTTTCAGGTTGAACCTGGGAACGAGATTAAACGAGATTATAAGGGTTTCTCTGCCGATGCTAAGATGGCAGTGAATTTAGCTATACATATTTAAAAGTATAAAAATTCCCTCTGTCCAGAGAGTGATATCTATAAAAATAAATTTCAAATGTTGCGGAACTAACTCGCGCAGCAATGTAGCTAAGAATACCAAGAAATAATCAATAGTGACTAGAGCAATAAACAAAGGGGTGGAACGATGAGCAACCAAGATATTTCTTCTAAATTGACTGAGGATGCTTTCTCACAAATGCAAGCTGAACTTCTAAGTTTAATTTTACAACCAGAAGATACTAATTATCCGTTCAATCCGGCTGATTTAGGAACAGAAGCCTTTTTTACTGCTCTAGAACAGCAGTTTGAACTAGAGGAATGGTCTGATGAGGAGATATCTGTGCGATCGCTCCGTTTGTTTACCTCACTAAATTCTTGTTGGGAACAAGCATCATCAGCTACCACAGATACTTTAACAGCTTCTTTATTAGATAAATTTGGGGCGCGTGTACCTCAAGCTTGGTTAGAAGCGATCGCACAAAAAGCAAGTGCCGTTATTTCTTCAAATCTTTCTGTAGCCGAGAAGTTAGTGCAATGCGTACAGCAGCAACTTCCTAATTGGGGAGAAGAAGATTTAATTGTTTTCTCTCGTCCCTTAGCTTATGCTATGCGTGGAGAAAATAATCCTGTTGAATCAACGCTTAATGCTATCCCAGAAATTGAGTGGTCTGAATTATCTGATGTGGAACAAGTACGCTTGAGTATGGCGATCGCACGATATGCCCTTGATACAATTAACAATTAACAATTAACAATTATCAATTATCAGGTTGCTTGCCTTGTGCTTTGGTTTATGGAAAATCCCAGACATCAAAATCCAGTTGTGCGGTAATTCTTCATTGTTTATTGTTAATTGATCATTGTTCATTGAAAAAAGCGGGTAGCGAAGTTTTGCGATCGCGTCGGTGATAATTCTCTCGCTTTAAGAATTGCAGCCGCTAAAAAGGCATAAGACATTATGCCTACTAATACCAGCAATAATCCACTATAAAAACCTGTCGCGTTCCAAAGGGCGTGCATGACTGCGGCGCTTAAATAACCAATAGCTAAAATCCGCCAGCGTTGACTCGGTTTAAGTACACTTAACCCAATAAAATATCCCAGATAGCCACTATAAGCCATGTGACCAGCAATAGATCCAATTATTCTAGGAATTAATAGTTGTAAACCTGATTCTGCACCTAAAGCTTGGATAGTTTGAGGGACATACTGCCCTAAAGTTTCAAACAGTGTAAAGCCAACTGCTGAAGCTGTACCTAGTAAAATACCATCAAGCGGTTCGTTAATACCAATACGTTCCCGCCAACGGGTAGGCAGTTTTTTTCCAATTAACAAAGCTAATATTACAGGCAAAGCTTTGAGCAATTCTTCCAATAAGCCAGCACCAAACAGCATCCGAATTAGTAAGATAGGAAAGCTAACTGCTTCACCTTGATTTGGTAAATTTCCAGGCAGGATGCCACGAAAAATTAGGATAAATAATGGCAGTATTGGACTTAGTAAAATTAGTATAGTTGTAATAGCTGAACCAAACAGTAGCCACCAAGGTTTGCGCTTACCGCATAATTGGTAAACAAAATAGTACGCAGCACCAGCTAGGTAAATTGCTACTAAAATTAAGTTGAAGTAAGTAGCATTTGGCTGACCTACAGTAGCAAACATTAATACTACAAATACTACTGTAATGATCGCTGGTATTAAGAATGCTTTTTTAGTTAAATCTCTGCCAGTGGAAACAATGGGAAATAACTGAGAAAAACTTACAGCATTAGGCGGAGAATTATTGGAATTATTAATAGCAGGTGTTTGAGGAGTAACGGCGACAGTTTTTTGATGTGGTGTTACTGGCGGAGGTGCTGCTTGAGTGTTGTAAGATGGTTGATATTCAAAAATAAATTCAGCCCCATTTAAGCCTAAAATTATGCGATCGCCTGCTTGTAATTTTTGGCATCCTTGTAGGCGTTCGCCATTAATATAAGTGCCGTTAGCACTATTTAGGTCGCAAATTTCCCAAGCAGATGAACCGCCATGTGGTGGTAAGGGACGAATTGTTATATGTCTGCGTGAGACAGCGCCATAATTATTATTGAGGACAATTTGGCAACTAGGTTCGCGCCCAATTACTACTTCTTGATCTGAAGGTAGTGGATACAGAGGCGTTTGTACACCCACTGTCGAATTGGGAGACAAATTTCTGATAAAAGCACTGTGAGGTTGAAATGTCATAAATAGCTATCAGCTATCAGCTATCAGCCATCAGCTTGAAAAGCATTGAGTTTGTTTCTTAATAATAGTGCGATCGCACTATTATTTATTAGATATCTCCAAAAAAGAATGTAGAGACGCGCCATGTCGTGTCTCTACATTGGTTGCAGGAAACTATTTCCTAGCTGCTTATTGATTTGCATTAGCGTTACGGACTGCTGCATAGAAGCAAAAAGCAGATAGAGGTATACTAGCTGCTAAAATTATGCTAGTTACTAAACTGCCTAATTCCGGTTCTCCAGAACTCAGTTCAAATACTGAACCTACGGCTGCGATCGCTGCTACACAAGAACCTAATAATAAGAAACCACTTTTTGGACTATCTATCATTACTTAGAAGCGCCTTCACCTATACGGGTTTAACTGCTTGAACTGAAAAACCTTTCTTTTTCAATTCTTCAGTTAAAGCTAAAGCATTGTCTACACGATCAACAAATAATACACCATTTAGGTGATCCATTTCGTGTTGAATGGCGCGAGAAAGTAATCCTGTAGCTTTGATAGTCTTAGGGCGACCTTGTTCGTCTTTGTATGAAACTTCCACCATTTCAGGTCTAATTACATCCATGTAAACTCCAGGGATGCTGAGACAACCTTCTTGATCGGCGCACACTTCACGACTAGCGCGTTTGATGGTTGGGTTAATTAAAACTAAAGGTGGTGCTGCTGGGTTATCTGGTTCGCAGTCTATGACAATTAATTGTTTGTTAACGGCTACTTGAGGCGCTGCTAGACCGATACCATCAGCACTGTACATGGTTTGCAGCATTTCTCGGACTATCTGCCGAATTTCATTATCTACGCTAGAAATACGCTTGGCAGGTTGTCGGAGGACGCGATCGCCTAAATAATGGATCTCTAAAGGTGGTTTTTCTAACTTTTGCTTTTCAACAGCAACTAAAGATGGCATGGAATTTTGACTCGCAGAGACGGCTAAATTTTCAACAGCGTTATATTTTTCATCTTAACAGTTAGCTTTATATGTAGTGCGAGCATCTTGCCCGCGTGTCACTTGCTGACTAATTCATGGTTTTTTTACTCCATACTAAAAATTGTTTATGCGATCGCAATGGGAATCCTTATTACAAAATCTTGGTGAGTGGCAAGGTTCATTTACCCAAGTATCGCCACAAGGCGCTGTTTTAGAAGATACAAAAACAATTGTCTCTCTAGAAGGAATTAACGATAACCAAACAGTTCGCCAAACTCTCCGGTTTTTCCGTGCTGGTGGTGTTGATGAGACGGTTTTAGAATACAGTTCCCTCGGACGTGGGGTGCTGTTTTTTGAAGATGGCGCTTTTTCTCAAGGTTCAACTCAATGGGGACCATTTTCTGAATTTGGGGCAGAATTTGGTTTTATTCATGGCGATCGGCGTTTACGTTTGGTGCAGCTATTTAATCGCGAAAGTAAACCCGATAAATTTACGTTAATTAGAGAAAAGTTAGGTGGTACAGATACACCAGAAAATCCACAACTGACTGTAGAGCAACTGTTGGGAGACTGGCAGGGGGAAGTAGTAACAATATATCCCGATTGGCGATCGCCTGATACTTATCCCATGTCACTTAAATTACATCTTGATAATAGCGATCGCTTAGTACAAGAGTTAACTTTTGGGAGTGAATCAACTCGTACAATAAATTCTAGCGCCAGAATAGATGGCAATATTATCCACTTCGATCAAAGTTCTCAACCTGTGCAAGTTTTATTGCTACCAGATGGCGCGTCTGCTAATTTTCCATTAGAAATGAAGCCACGCCAACCCTTCTTTTTAGAAGTTGGTTGGTTAATTCAACCATATTTACGCCAGCGTATGATTCGGAGTTATAACGATAAAGGAGAATGGGTTAGTCTGAGCTTAGTTACAGAACATAAAATTATGGGATAATTGAACGTACCCATAATCGAAAATCTCGCATTCTGGCATTTTCGCCTTTTTCAGAGTCAGGCTGCATAAATCTAGCTAATTCTTTGATGGGAAATGAAGCAAATGCCAAACTTTTCTGAGATTCAATATAACCTGCATTTGTCAAAATATTTATAATTAAATTTCCATTCTTCCATCGCCAAATTTCTGGTACTTTTAATTCAAAATAAACCTGCATTTTATCAATTGATGAATGGGTAGTATCAATTTCAATTGCTAAATCAGGAGGCGGATCAACTGTAAGATCTATCTTTAATTTACCGCGCATCAATGGTTCGTTTTGAATGTAAAAGCATTCATCAGCTTCTTTGCCGACTGCTTGGGGTTGCGATCGCCATGTTGTCGATTTCAAACCCATAATTTCCATACCCAATTCTTCTGATAAAGCTACTATTAACCTGCCAAGAGTCCAACTATATCTTTCATGTTCAGGCAGTGGTGTCATCAGTTCTAAAGTTCCTTTATAGTAAGTCATGCGCGGTACTGAATGTTCCGCAAAGACTTCTAAAAGCTGCTCGTACATTTCCCAACTAATGTTATATAACACTAGATAAGAATTGTTAATTGGGGGGGAGCCTGCTGTTACGGTTTGAGCTACCATAATCTAGAAATTCCTCTGAAAGAGGTAAAAGGCAAGCAAGATATTTACTATATTATTAGTATATTAGTTCATTTTAATGTATGCCTACTTAAAATGAGGTAGTGAATAAAATTGAAAGTCTTTTGCATAAAGATCAAATTCGATCTAAGAAGACTTGAAAAAATATAGCAGTTTTCATATTTATGAGGTACAGGAGTGCGAGCATCTTGCTCGCAAGGGATTTCTAG
>JBARVL010000616.1:0-14976 GCA_049646245.1 Crinalium sp.
AAAACAATTGCCATTGTTCGTTCGCGATTACCAGTTAAATATTTGGAAGAAAGAATTAAAAACCTTGAAACAGGACAAAGTTCTTATCACATAATTGATAGTTCTGGTAAGTTATTCATAGCCCACGATCCCAAAGATATTGGTAGAGAAGCTAGGGAATTATATCCATTATTATCTCAAGTAAAAGCATCACAACAGGCAGTTGCTCAAGTAGCAGTTAATCAAATTGATCGAGCCGAAAAAGTAGTGGCGATCGCACCTACTAAAAAGCTTGCAGAAATACTAAACTTAAATTGGGCAGTAATACTAGATTTAGATACAACTATTGCCTTTAAAGCCCAAAGAGAACTACTGACAACTATCTTAATAGGAACTATATTAACGGCATTGATTGTAAGTGCGATCGCCGCATTCCTCGCTAACCGCGCTACTCAGTCAATTAATAATATCATTAATATTGTTGCTAGTTCTTCCTCAGAGATTGCTACTACCGTTGAGCAACAAGAATACACAGCTAACCAGCAAGCCGCTTCTGTCAATCAAACTACTACCACAATGGATGAATTAAATGCTACCTCTCAACAATCAGCCGAGCAAGCAGAAGCGGCTGCAACTATCGCCCTTCAAGTACTAAACTTAGTTGATAGTAGCGCGGTGACAGATGACTCTTTAATTACCGGATCTAGCCTGAGAGATAAAGTAGGACAAATCGCCGAGCAAATTGTGCGTTTAAGCGAACAGATTAATCAGATTTATAGCATTACAAATTTAGTCGGTGACATAGCCACCCAAACCAATATGTTAGCATTAAATGCAGCAGTCGAAGCCGCTCGTGCTGGTGAGCAAGGCAGAGGTTTCGCCGTAATTGCAACTGAAATTCGGAAATTGGCAGACCAAAGCCGGAAATCTACTGAGAGAATTAATAATTTAGTTAGTGATATACAAAATGCCACAGATACAACCGTCATGGTGACAGATGAAGGCAGAAAAACTGTTGATCATATTGTAGAAGCTATTAACAATATTGCTCTTAACTCAACTCAAATTTCGCTCAACGCCAAGCAGCAATCTGTCGCAATTGAGCAGGTAGTAGAGGCAATGAACACTCTTAACAGAGCCGCAATCGAAACAGCTAGTGGTATTAGTCAGACCAAAATTGGTACACGAAAATTAGAGCGTGCAGCTTCCGAGCTTAAAGCAATGGTTTAATAAGCTGTTGTGTTTCTAGATTTTATGTTTTGGGGGGAGAGGAGGGAGGAGGGAGGAGAGAGGAGGGAGGAGAGAGGGGAAAAGGGGTTGATAACTTTTATCTAAATTGAAAATGTAGAATTTAAATGCGCGTTAGCTTATCTGTTAATTATGCTTAATATTCTAGCAATTTTAATTGAAAATCCCATTCTGGGAATACTATTTTAGGCTGGCAAAAATAAGTATGTGGGCATAAATAAACGTATAGCAGCTTCGTCAAGTTACAAAACAACTGGTCAAAACTTTAAGCACTTATCCACTATTTACACAACTCATCAGAGCAAGAATTAATCCAATGGTAAATTTAACACCAAGAAATACTAAATCCGGTGGGCTATCCCGCGTTAAAGTACTGCTAATTCCCTTAGCACTTACAGTTACACTGCTAGGAGGCATAGGCTGGTATATTTGGGACTCATCTCAAACAGCTAAAAAAATCCGAATTCGAGACAATCGCATTATAGAATTGAGCGGTGATCTCAGGTATTTCGATGAAGCATTAGTAATGTCGGCGCGAATGGCAGCTGCAACAGGGAATAAAAGTTGGGAACAGCGTTATCGCAGTTTTGAACCTCAAGTAGGTGCTGCTGTTAAAGAAGGTACGCAACTGCTACCTACAATCTTTAGAAGTGAAGCCATGATCAAGGCTGATGCTGCTGCTGTTATACTATTTGATATTGAGAATCGAGCATTAAAGTTAGTCCAGCAAGGAAAACGTGCAGAGGCAGCAGCTTTATTAGCTAGTCCACAGTATAAGCAACAACAGCAAATCTATTCTCAAGCTCTACAACAGACTCTTGCTGCCATGAAAAGTTATGTGCAAGCGTCTCTCCAAGCTGAAGCTCGGCAAGCAACTGTTGCAGTTGTAATTGTGATTGTAGCTTTGCTGATATTACTGATTGCTTGGGCTAGTGTACTACGCACCCTGCTGCGATACATTCAGGCGATTAATCAAGCTGGAGAATCTCTTTCTAGTACTTCCAGCGAAATGGCTGCAACAGTTGAACAGCAGGAACGCACTGCCGCACAACAAGCAGTTGCCGTTAGTCAAGTGACAGCCACAATGGATGAGTTGGGTGCTTCTTCTAGGCAAGCAGCCGAGCAAGCAGAATCAGCCGCAGCCAGTACGCATCAGATGTTAAACCTGGCAGAATCATCAGCCTCCGGTGCGCGTCAGGTATTAAATTTGGCTGAAGGCGGAACTAAATCGGTAGAGGAAACCTTGGATGGGATGTCTACTTTAAAAGAGAAAGTATTAGCGATCGCAGATCAGATTATGCACTTAAGTGAGCAAACTAATCAAATCGGTAATATTACCCGCTTGGTGACAGACATCGCTAATCAAACAAATATGCTTTCCTTAAATGCAGCAGTAGAAGCAGCACGTGCCGGAGAAAACGGCAAAGGCTTCGCAGTTGTTGCTAGTGAAATTCGTAAACTTGCCGATCAAAGCAAAAAATCAGCCGATAAAATTCATACTCTCATTTCTGATATTCAAAACGCCATCAATTTAACAGTGATGGTGACGGACGAAGGAAAGAAAAATGCTGAGACAGGAATCAAATTGTCTCAAGAAACCGCAGCCGCTTTTTCCAGCATGACTCAAGCCATTAATGATGTAGTTTTGAAAAATCAAGAAATTTCACTGACATCTATTAATGATGTTGCTGCTATCAGTCAACAAATTTCCCTCACAGCCAAGCAGCAAGCCGTAGCTATCCAGCAGGTAGTGGAAGCGATGAATAACATCAACCAAGGAGCAACTCAAACGGCAAGTGGCTTAGTTCAAACCAAAATCAGCAGCCAAAGACTCAACGAAACGGCTTTGGAACTGAAAGCTTTGGCATAAAAATTGTGAATTATTCAGGTTTTACTGGGAATATTAAGTAAAGAGTAGGGAATAGATAATCGGCAATTACTAAGGGTGTTGGATATTTTTAAATTTTCCCTACTCCCTATTCTGGTGAACTACCAAGCAAAGAACATTCCATTTTTTTTGATAAGGATGACACCCAAAGCCCATGATGATAGAAGACGAAGAACTCCGAAATCTCTTTAAAATCTCCAGTGAAGAACATATACAAAATCTGGAAACGGGTTTATTACACCTAGAGAAAAACCCGAATGACACAGCTAAGTTACAAGAGTTACTGCGGGAAGCTCATACCATTAAAGGCGATGCCAGAATGTTAGGTGTCAAAGACGTAGAAACTTTGACCCATCAAATTGAGCATATTTTAGGCACAATTAAGCAGACACCACTTTCTTCAGATTCAGGCGATCGCATTTATCATGGTTTAGATGCTATCCGTAAGCTAGTACACGAAGCCGTCACAGGTGAGCCAGCAAACGTTAAAACATTCCAAGTATTAGCTCATTTAATGGGAGCAAAAACCGAGCCACCCCCTAGCCAACCTGAAACAGTCGTAGTTGTTAATGCTTCTGAAAGCTTACCAGAAATAGAATTAACACCTACTGTTGTAGAAGAAATAGTAGCAGAAGTAGCAGAACTTGAAAGCAAAATCACCGCAGAAATCAATCATACGGAGCAGATTTTCATCGAACCGGAAGTAGCACCGCTACTCATAGAAAGCTTATCTGTAATACCTCTACAACCCGCAGCTATTGAAACCACTATAAACGGCAATAACGGTCATTTAATAGATGCTACTCCAGCAGTGGCGATCGCACATAGTAATGGACATTCTAACTCAACAGCAAGCGATCGCACTGATTCCCAAACAGCAGTAGCTACCGTAGCACCAGCAGCAGCAAACAACAATAATTACCGCATTGATACCATTCGGGTTGAAACCAAAAACTTAGATGCCTTAATGACTCAAGCAGGCGAACTTACAGTTACAAAAATTCGCCTTGCTCACCAACTCACCGATATCGAAGAAATCGTTAACTTGTGGGAAGAATGGAGTCGCGAAAACAGTATAAATCGCTTTAGTTTTAACTCTGAAACAAGATTCAAAACAATCAATAAGACTTCTATAAAAAAATTAAATAACTTTCAGGATCGCTCCACTGAAAAACTTGAAAAATTAGGAAATTTAGTTAACCGTTTAAGAACTTCCGCCAGTGAAGATGTTTCTCGCCTAGAAACAATTAGCGGTGAATTAGAAGCAGGCATTCGCACCCTCAGATTGCTACCATTATCTACTATTTTCAACTTATTCCCCAGATTAGTGCGAGATTTAGCACGTCAACAAGGTAAACAAGTAGAGCTAGTAATTCAAGGAGGCGAAACCAAAGCAGACAAACGCATCCTTGAAGAAATGAAAGATCCCTTGATGCACATGATTCGTAATTGCATCGATCATGGCATTGAAACACCAGAAGAACGCCAATATTTAGGCAAACCTCCTACTGCTACTCTGCGACTCACAGGCTACCAAAGCGGTAGTAATATTATTATTGAAATTGGAGATGATGGACGTGGTTTAGACATCGAAAAAATCAAGCAAACAGCAATTAAAAGAGGGGTTTGCAGTGAAGACGAAATCGCCTCTATGACACCTCGCCAAATTCAATCGCTGATATTTGCCCCTGGATTTTCTACCCGTACAATTGTTACCGATATTTCTGGTAGAGGAGTTGGGCTAGACGTTGTACGCACCAACGTTGAACGACTTAAAGGCACTATCCAAGTATCATCAAATCCAGGTCAAGGTTGTACATTCAAGTTACAACTAGGCACAACCCTAACTACCGCTCATGTCTTAATTATAGATGTTGCTGGTATATCTTATGCTCTGCCAGTAGAGTTTGTGCAAACTACCCTTTTAGTATCTCAAGATGATATTTTCTCCATTGAAGGTCGAGAAACAATTATGCTTGAAGGGCAACCAGTTTCAGTCGTTACCCTTGCAGAATTGTTAGAGTTAAATTACTTAGCAATTGGTACTAACAACGCCAAAACGCTTCCTTGTATTATTCTGCAAGTTGGTGAAGAGCGACTAGGATTATTAGTTGATGCTTTGTTAGATGAGCAAGATGTCATCCTCAAACCTCAAAGCAAATTACTAAAGCGGGTGCGGAATATTCTGGGCGCAACTATTCTAGGCACTGGCGAAGTTTGTATGGTTTTAAATCCTTTAGATTTAAGAAAATCGTTACGCCGTAACGGTGGTAGATCAAGCTTTTCTCTATCTGAAACATCTAACATCAGTGTAGCGGAAGCAAAAAGAAAACCTGTTGTACTACTAGCAGAAGACTCCATTGCCATTCGTACCCAAGAAAAGCGCATTTTAGAAAGTGCAGGTTATGAAGTAATTACAGCAGTAGACGGGCTTGATGGCTTCAATAAACTTAAAACTCGAAACTTTGATGTTGTTGTATCCGATGTGCAAATGCCAAACATGGATGGATTAACACTTGCTTCTAAGATTCGCCAAAATAAGCAATATAATGAATTACCCATCATTTTAGTTACTTCCCTAGCCTCAGAAGATGATAAACGCAGAGGTGCTGAAGCTGGAGCCAACGCTTATATTACCAAAGGCAACTTTAATCAAGAGGTACTATTAGAAACATTGAAAAGACTGGTATAACTGAATAATAATAATTAATATGGTAAAACCTCCCATTCGAGTATTCTTAGTTGAGGATTCTCCGATCGCAATGGCAATCCTCAAACGTATGCTAACTTCCTCACCAGAAATAGAAGTGGTGGGAACTGCTCGTACAGGGAAAGAAGCCTTAGAAATCATTCCCCAAGTTAAGCCTAATGTCATTTGTACCGACTTGCATATGCCACAAATGAACGGGTTAGAGTTCACCCGCGAAGTTATGGCAACATTTGCGCGACCAATTTTAGTAATTAGTGCTTCAGTACAAACAGAAGACACTGAAAATGTCTTTAAACTGCTACAAGCAGGTGCAGTTGATGTATTTCCTAAACCTACTGCTGGTTTAGCCGCAGATTATGAACGAGCTAAACAAGGATTAATTAATAAAATTAAAATTCTTTCTGGCGTTACTGTTTTTACACAACATCGACGAGAATTTTCAGCCATTAAAAGAGAAAGTACCGTAAAAACATCCGCAAAACCAAGTACCAAACCAACAAAAGTTGAACTATACCAGCGCAAGTCAAATGCGCCAGCCAAAATGCTGGTAATCGGAGCTTCTACAGGTGGACCTCAAGCATTACACACAATTATTTCACAACTACCAGCTAATTTTCCAGTACCTATAATTTGTATTCAACATATTAGTGAGGGTTTTTTACAAGGTTTGGTTGATTGGTTAGCAATTAAGTCAAATCTGACTGTAAAAATTGCCTCAGCAGATGAGATTCCACGACCAGGCAACATTTATTTTGCCCCAGATAGGCATCATTTAGAATTAAACAGTCAAGGCAGATTTGTATATGTATCGAGTCCTCCTGTCGGGGGACATTGCCCGTCGATTACAGTTACTTTTAACTCAGTTGCTAAATTTTATGGTCAAAGTGCTGTAGGTGTGTTACTAACAGGTATGGGTAGAGATGGGGCAGATGGTATGAAAGCGATCGCCAATGCTAATGGGATTACAATTGCTCAAGATGAGTCTAGTTGTGTAGTTTTTGGAATGCCCAAAGAAGCGATCGCACTTGGTGCTGCTCAATACATCCTACCGATAAATGATATCGCTCCCATGTTGTTATCCAAAATTCCAGCTAAATTTTAAAAGTCTCGAATTAATTAGCTTGGCTTGTATGTAATAGGTATCACTTCTATCAAAAAATTCGGGAAAATATTAACCATGAATTTAAAAGTTTTAGCCTTAGTAGGCACATTCTTAGCCACTGGAATCACAACAGCTTATGCTGACGTAGCACTTGCCCAAAGAAAACCAATTTCCGCTTGCCAGAAAGTTAATTATCCCGTTGGGTTGACTATTCGTTCTGCACCAACCTCATCTAGTCGGCGGATTAGTGCTGTTGCTTATGGGCAAAATGTCAGATTAGCTGGGACGCTAAAAAAGGCAGGAAGGCGTAGCTTTACAGTTATTCCAACTACTGCCAAAGATGAAAATGGCACTACATGGGTAAAAATCCAAGCTCCAAGAAGTGGCTTTGTCTTGTTTGCCACTGGCGCTGATACAGATAGTTTTGATACAGATAGTTTGATATCTTGTCCGCAGTAGTTGCGATCGCTCTCATAATTCATAGATTTGTAGGTTGGGTTAAGCCCTGTGCCAGAGATCACAAACTATTGTAAATGTTGGGTTTAACTTCGTTTAACCCAACATAATTTTATTAAAAAGTTAAAATTGCTTTTTTTAATTTCCTGCGTCTCCAGAACTACCCGATTCTTGTGCTAACTTACTATTTTTAATCGCCCCACCTACACGACCACCTAAACTGCGGAAATAAATTCCCCCAATTGTGAGAAGAAACAGAACATAACCAACAGCTTGTACAATATATAGCTTATCTGTGTAACCAAACAAAGCATTAAACAGTAAACCAGGGAATTTATCTTCAGGCAAGATTTTGGTTGTATTCCAAACCATTGAACCCAAAATACAAGAATGATTTCTCGCAAATCGCTCATAGTAGAAACATAGTGCTGCTGATTTGCGATCCATTTGGGCTAACGTAGCCATTGCTGTATCAAAATGTCCTAAAGTAGACACAACTAACCCAGCCACAACTAGCAGTAATAAAACTCCCATTACCTGAAAAAACAGGCGAATATTAATTTTTACTCCCCACTTAAATAGCAGCACACCAATACCAGCCGCTACTGCCAAACCACCTAGCGCACCTATTGAGGGAATTAAACCTTGTTGAAATTTAGCAGCGATAAATAAAACTGTTTCAAAACCTTCGCGTAAAACTGCGATAAAAATTAAGGTAAAAACACCCCATCCAGCACTAACACCAGTGTTTCTTTTTAAAGTATCTGCGATCGCACCCTCAACAGTAGCTTTCATAAACTTGGCTTGCTGAGTCATCCAAATCAGCATCCAACTCAACATCGCGATCGCTACTACACTAAAAACACCTTCTAATAATGGCTCCATCACAGGCGCGTATGGTTGGTTAGACTTAGAAAGCGCTTGCACTATCCAGCCAAAAATTACCCCAACCATCGCACTGGCGGCAATACCAACGCCCACACCTGCATACACCCACAGGTTTAAATTACTCTGCTTGGCTTTCTTAAGACAAGCTAATACAATCCCCACAACTAAAGCAGCTTCTACACCCTCGCGTAAGGTAATTACAAATGTAGGTAAAGCAGAACTAAAATCCATTGTTTCGCTCTTTTGTTCATTGATAATTGTTCATTGATAATTGGTCATTGATAATTGATCATTGCTTATGACCTATCACCTATGACCGATCATCTATGAACTTTTAACTGAAATCTCGCAACATTTTTTTTATTTCTATGTTGTGCAACTCTTCAGTACCAATCATCGTGCGGGCAAATTCTTCAAGATAAACGCTAGCATCAGCAACTGTATCTAATAATTCCTTATAAAGATCCAGTGCTTTTCTTTCATGGGCTAGGCTTTCTTCCAAAATGTCCCGTACTGCGTGTTTGTAACTTTCCTCCATTGGAGCAATTCTTAGACTAGGATGCCCCTCTAAACCAGTGAGAATTTCCCCAACTTGCTGTGCATGAGTCAGAGACTCAGTGGCTTGCATTTTAAAAAAATCCACAATGGGAATGCGATTTGGACCTGTAACCATCAAGGAATAGTGGGTGTAACGTACTACACCCGCCAGTTCAAATTCCATAACGGTTTTTAGCAAATCCGTAGTCTTCTTTTGATCAAGATCTTTCATCATTGTGCAAGGTGATGGACAATTTACTTATTTCAGCACTTTTTGGGCATTCTGCTCAATTGTCTTGATTAATTGAGATACCTGCTCCGGTGATAGAACTATGGTAGAGGGGGCAGTTACAGCAGGCCATGCGGTTTTCAATTTGGTCATGCTATCAGCTATAGCTTTATGCTCTGCTGGATGCTCCTTAGCCATTTTGTCGGAAATATTTTTATACAAGTCTCCCGCGTAGTTAACAAAACCACGAGAATCTTGATATTCAATTGCTGCGGAAACCTTACCATTAGCTATAGCAGCACCATATTCTGAGTTAGCAGCATCCAGCAACCCATTAATTACCTGCAATACAAATTTAGGAGACTGACGTTGTGTTTCTGGCAACCCTTGAATTGCCCCATCCACCGCCTGCATTGAGTCCTTAAAATTCGTCGCGACCTTATTAGCATCCTTAGAATTAGACTTCACCAAATCTTGCAACCCAATCAAAGTCGTCTTAAATTCCTTGACATTGCGCTCTTGGAGTTGGTCTTCCACATCCACATAAATTTCTTCTACAGGGTGTCCAATATGAGGTTCAGCCTGTTGAGGCTTGTTTAAATCCAAAAGTTCTTTAGCAACTATCAGATGCCCTTTCATCAAACCCAATTTAGTCATGTAGTCTACATCTTTAGCTTCTCCGGTGAGAACCACATCTTCAATCGTGACCTGATCTTTAATTTGGTCAAACTGTTCTTGCGTTATTACCTTTTTAGAAACCAATTCCTCTGGGCTAGCATAGGGACGACTCGCCTGGATCTTATTAGAAAGAGCCGGAACGCCCAACTTTGCCTCAAATTTGTCTAATTCAGATAAAATTGCACTGTTGATATTAATTTTTTTGCCAGTGCTGTGACCGCTATGGGCTGTCGTTGCCGTGTTATTTGTTGAGGACGGTGTTACTTGAGAATTGGAGTTGTTAGCAGTATTGTTGCTACAAGCGGTAATAGTTATTAGGCTAAAAATAGCGATCGCCAAAGACCAAGAGCGGAAAAAAGACATCATGATTAATTTCTGAAAATTACAATTTCTAAGGTGAGAATTTTTAAAGAGCGTCTTTATTTCTCTAGTTAAAGAGTTTTTTCACAAGCTCAGTATTCCTCGCAGGGTAGCGAATTTCATTGTCCTGCTAGTAAAAATATTTGTCAACTCTATTGCAAAATTATCTCAATAATTGCAATCATCTTACATAACTTTAAATAAGTTTTAGCCATTCTATATATTAGCTAATCACTTCAAATTGACCCATGCAACCGTTTTCTGCGATCGCATCTTGATGAGGATGGAACATATATTTACCAGGATACCGGAAGCTAAATTCTAAAATATGACGTTCCGCCGTTCCCATCGTAATCACATCGGTTTCCTCAGTTGGCTTGAGAGTACGCCCCGTAGGATATACCTGAAACATATTAGCGTGTAGATGGAATGTTGCCGCCACATCAAACTCGATCATATTGAGGACATACATCCGAATTAGCTGATTTTGATAAATACGGATGGGATTCATCATGTAAAAATCTGGAAGACCGTTAAGAGCGTAAAGTTCATTACGGTTATCATCATTGACATCATACCCAGCCATAATCATCACCATTTCATCCGCAGGGGGGCGAGGTTTTGGCGGATCAACAATAAACATCCCGTATAAACCTTTACTCACATGACGGGTTACAGGGGCAATATGACAGTGGTATAAATGAGCGCCAAAAGGTTCAGCATCAAATTCATATACCGTTGCTGCACCATGTCGAATCGGTTTTACCCCATCCATTTCTGCACGATGGACACCGTGAAAATGTAGAGAGTGGGAATGACCTGCTTGATTGTAGAACAGAACTCGAATGCGATCGCCTTCTTTCGCCCGTAAAGTTGGTCCTGGTACGCGCCCATTTACATTCCAAGTGTTGAAAGTAACAGCACTATTAAGCTCAATTGTAGAAGTTTTAGCAGTTAGTCTATATTCCCTAACAGTACGCCCATTTTCCTTCTTAACAGAACCATAATCAAAATCCCGCAAAAATATCATGGGATTAATGTCATTACCTACTATTGGTTCAGTGCTAAGAAGCGGTGGCACTTTCGCAAATTTTTTGCCTCCAGGGAGTAGCGTGTTGAAAGCGTAAGCACCACACCCAATGCCCACTCCTGCCAACCCTAATTTCAGGAATTGCCGTCGGTTCCAATCTTCTGCTTTCCAACGCAGGTCATAATTTGGCATAGTTGCGATCGCTGGCTTGTTTAGTCCCTCAGAAATTCTAGTATATTGCAAAAGTCTCTCAATTAACCCCTACTAAATCAACAAAATCCCCCTCCTCGTAAACGGGGAAGGGGGAAAAGTGGGGTGTTTGAGTTTCTTTAAAGTTGTTCTAGTTAATTATCCTCAGCAAACACATAACGATAGAGTTCACTAGGATCGGGTTCTGGACTTTCTTCGGCAAACTTCACAGCATCATCAATTACAGCTTGAACTTTTTGTTCAATTTCTTTGAGTTCTTCCTGGGTAGCCAGATTTTGCTCAATCATGTATGCTGCTAACTTTTTGATCGGATCGCGGGCTAACCACATTTCCTTCTCAGCTTTAGACCGTAACTCATCAGGGTCAGCCAGTGAGTGACCCCGGAAGCGGTAGGTAAGTGCTTCAATTACGGTAGCGCCTTCACCCCTCCGCGCACGAGCGATCGCTTCAGTAGCCACAGCACGGACTGCTAATACATCCATACCATCAACCTCAACACCCACCATCCCAAAAGCTTCCGCTTTCTTATAAATTTCTGGTACAGATGTTGCCCGTTCGTGAGCCATACCAATAGCCCACTTATTGTTTTCTACAACATATAAAATAGGCAATTTCCACAAAGCAGCCATATTCAGGCATTCAAAAAACTGCCCATTATTAGCTGCACCGTCCCCGAAGAAACACGCCGTTACTAAATCCGAACTAGCATCACCCACCGCGTCACGGCGATATTTACTAGCAAAAGCTGCACCAGTAGCAACAGGAATGCCCTCCGACACAAAAGCATATCCTCCTAACAACCGATGTTGTTCGGAAAACATATGCATTGAGCCACCGCGCCCTTTACTGCAACCAGTAGCCTTACCAAATAACTCAGCCATCACCTCTCTAGCAGGTACTCCAGCACTGAGAGCATGAACATGGTCGCGGTACGTGCTACTAACATAATCTTGATCTTGACGTAATGCCTTAATTACGCCAGTGGACACCGCTTCTTGACCGTTATATAGGTGGACAAAACCAAACATTTTGCCCCGATAGTACATCTCAGCGCACTTATCTTCAAAGAAACGCCCCAAAATCATGTCTTCATACAGAAGAAATCCTTCTTCTTGGCTGATTTTGGCTTTTGCAGTCTCGAAAACGGGTAAAGTTCGTTCCTGAACCATTGCTCTGTAATATCCTTGCAGCAACACTAATCTTAAGATTTTCTGAGAATAAGTGGTTAGCCAACCAATGAGGCTTTCCCCAAATTAAGCAATACTTAGCTTATGGGTTCACAATCAAACTGTCTGATTGATCGTGCTATTATTAAAAATTGCTAGAATTAATACCATATCTAGTGTTTTACTTAAGCAAGATGCTAAGAATAAAACTTTTGCCTTAAAACAAAAGTTTTAATCACAGCCAATTGGATATACTTACATTTTGCTACTATACGTTAATTCAGTTGCGCGTGCGCTGGGGAAGTCAACCGTGCGAATTCCGCTCGATTACTACCGGATACTAGGTCTGCCAATTCAGGCTACCACTGAACAATTACAGCAGGCTTATCGCGATCGCGCCCTGCAACTTCCGCGACGTGAATATTCGGAAGTTGCGATCGCCGCCCGTAGGCAACTGCTCGATCAAGCTTATGCAGTTCTAGCAGATCCAGAACAACGTGCTGCTTATGATGGCAATTTTTTAAATCATGTTTTTGATCAACCTTCAGAGGATCTCAGCGACCCCACAAGTTCTCCCCATACTGAAGTTGATCCATTTACCCCCAGCTTAGAGATTACTGAGGAACAATTCGTCGGTGCGATCTTAATTCTCTACGATTTAGGAGAATATGAACTTGTTCTCAAACTTAGCAGACCTTATTTAAGTAGCGGCAACCTTAGATCTAGCTTGGATCAAGGGCATTTGGGCGAAGCCCAACTGGTGCGGGCGGATATCGTTTTAACCATAGGTTTAGCCTGCCTAGAATTAGGTCGAGAGCAATGGCAGCAAACTCAGTATGAAAATGCTGCTACCTCCCTAGAAACAGGTCAAAAGTTGCTACTTAGTGAAGGTTTATTTCCTACTGTTAGAGGAGAAATTCAAGCAGACCTCTACAAACTTCGCCCCTACCGCGTTCTAGAATTACTGGCATTACCCACAGAAAATGCTACTGAACGCCGTCATGGATTAGCTATGCTGCAAGATATGCTACAAGAGCGGGGTGGCATTGATGGCGCTGGTGAGGATCAATCTGGATTAAGTATTGATGACTTTCTCCGCTTTATCCAACAATTACGTGGCTATTTAACTGCCTCTGAACAAGAAGCATTATTTGAATCTGAAGCAAAACGCCCTTCGGCTGTAGCCACCTATCTTGCAGTTTATGCTTTGATGGCGCGTGGTTTCTGTCAACGACAACCAGCGTTAATTGTCCGTGCCAAGCAATTGTTGATGCGCTTGGGTAAGCGTCAGGATGTTCATCTAGAACAGGCAGTGTGTGCTTTGTTACTAGGTCAGACAGAACAAGCTACCCGTGCTTTGGAACTTTCTCAAGAGTACCAATCCTTAGCCTTTATTCGCGAAAATTCTCAGGGTTCTCCAGATTTATTGCCTGGATTATGTCTCTACGGCGAACGTTGGCTGCAAACAGAAGTGTTTCCTCACTTCCGTGACTTGTCTACTGAGCGAGTGTCTTTAAAAGACTACTTTGCCGACCCAGAAATTCAAGCTTATTTAGAAAATCTACCTGCGGAAGTTGACAGTGCTGATGATTGGGCTGTAGTTGAAGCACAACGAGTTGCCTACTCCTCAACCTCCGCGACCTCACCAGAAATGATTGCTTCTACAACAAGTAATGGCTCTCATCAATTCAATGGTGTAGGGCTAGGCAAGACTGGCAAACATCAAGTTAATCCTCACGGTGCGACGGAACCGCCACCAAATAATCAGCCTCATGCTCCTAAACAGCCGTTAAATATTGGAGATTACCAGCAAGGTAATGCCCTAGAGCCTTCAAGCGCGAAATCTAACTATACTTCTCAAGTACCAAGCTCTACAGGTTCTACATCATCTATTGGTAATATCCCTAGTTTGCCTTCCTCACAACAAACCTTTTCATCCCAGCCCCGTGTAGAATTCAAAAATACTAACTTGCCAAGTGTTGGTAATCCCACAAGGCGACGAAGACAGCCAAGAATACGAGAAAAAGCTGATACATCTTTAGCTAATGGACAGCATAAAACTGAATTTACCTCAGATGCCTTTTCTAGTATTGATGATTTGCAGCCATCCCCAACGTTAGTCAGTGGAAGAAGGACACGCTCTCATTCCAAACATGGTGCTAATAACAGACGAGTAATTTTCTTAACCTTGGCTGGTATTTTCTCTTTGGGAGTTTTAGGGTTTTTATTAATTAGAGTGCTACAAACAAATTCTAAAACTCCTCCCAATGCCATCTTAGAGGCAGAACAACCCCTGGTACAGTTGGACAAGCCTCCTGTTCCTATTCCAGCAGCAGATTCGGCTATCAGCTATCAAGATGGTTTATTGACTGAGGATACTGCTACGGAAGTGATTGAAACTTGGCTATCTAGTAAAGCACAAGCTATGGGTGAAACTCATCAAGTTGAGCCATTAGCGGAAATTTTAGTTGATCCGGTTTTATCCCGTTGGCAGA
>JBARVL010000617.1:0-10036 GCA_049646245.1 Crinalium sp.
TCTTGCAGCTTAATTCTGCCCCCAAAAGCTAAAGAAGCCAAAATTGCTATCTTATCCCCAGCATCCAAACCATCAACATCTGCTGTCGGATCGGCTTCAGCATAACCAAGCTTCTGAGCATCTGCCAGAATATCACCAAATTCTCCCTTCTCGGTTTGCATCCGCGTCAGGATGTAATTAGTAGTGCCGTTAACAATTCCTGTAACAGCATGAATGCGGTTAACACCCAAATATTGCTTCAAAGGTTGAATGATGGGAATACCACCACCAACTGCTGCTTCCAGCATCACATAAACACCCGCTTGGTTAGCAGCCGTATAAATTTCATCGCCGTAGCGGGCAATGACAGCCTTATTAGCAGTTACTACGTGCTTACCATTAGCAATAGCTTTAAGAATAAGCGATCGCGCGGGTTCTAAGCCACCCAGCACCTCTACGACAATATCAACTGCGGGATCGTTAACAATTGCTTCTAAGTCTGTCGTCAACAACTCATCTGCTAATTGTACAGGTCGAGATTTGGAAAGCGATCGCACTCCTATGGAATGAATCTCTATTTCCTGCAACAGTGGATGACGGCTTGCCCTATCGAGCAATATCTGCGCCGTACCTGCGCCAACTGTGCCTAATCCTAGTAAACCGATTTTAAAAGTCACAACCTTAAAATTATAGTTTCTATTAATTAATTTTAGGCGTTTATGCTGTTTCTGCTTTCACTCAAGCCTTTAGCTGGCATCCAGAAATGCTACCTAGTAGTGAATTAGGAAACAATTGCAACTTTTCATTTAAGATTTCTTAACAAACTCTAGAGGTACAGAAAACGAAAAAATAAAAGAGTTTGAGATATTATCTATATACTAATTTATTCTAGGTACTTCTTTTGTTTCGGCTTGAAACAATGGCTTCGACTCAAATCCAAAAATCTTAGCCACAACCAAGTTGGGAAACACTTTAACTTTTTGATTATAAATTTGAATTGCTTGGTTATAACGCATTCTCTCTACAGCAATTCGATTTTCAGTACCAGCCAACTCATATTGTAAATTAGTATATGCCTGAGAAGATTGTAGCTGGGGATTGTTAGCAGCATAGTTTTGGAATTGGTTAATAGCTTGAGAAACTTGAGTACTTGCTACCGCTTTTTCTCCTGGTGTATCTGCTTGTAAATAGGAAGTGCGCGATCGCGTTAATATAGCAGCTAAATCAAGTTCCTGTTTGGCGTAAGCTTTCGTTACTGTTACTAAATTGGGAATTAAATCAGCACGACGTTGAAGCTGGTTTTCTACTTGCGCCCAATCTGCATCCACCTTTTGAGCAGCACTAGCAATACCATTATAAATCAAAATCCCCCATCCGCCCAGCACCACACCAACACTAGCTAAAATAATTATTAACTTTTTACGTCGTTCTTGCTTTTGTTTTATCTTTGTTAAAATCTCTTGATATGCTTGTTCAATAAACTCAGGCGGAATCTGTGCCTCTGCACCTGCTTCCAATAATTCCTCTAGAGAATATTCTTGGCATTCCTCAGCATAAAGACGGCAAGCAGCCGCAAACAATTCCTGTGTCATCCCTTGGGGAATGCGAGTATTATCAGCAGTCATAATATTGCCAGATTAACTAAAAAACATATAAATATAATTCACTAGCTACTTAGCTAATATCGGAAATCTCAGAATAATAATTTAGTGACAATAGATATACTCAACAATTACTAGCCGTCAGCCCCATCAAAAAATATTTTTTATTTTCTGGAAAATCCTTGTGGGAAATTGAAGCAATACACACCTAACCTTTAAAAACAAAATCGTACCTCTAACCCTAGTTATTGGGTAAAACGAAAATTGCTTAACTTCAGGTTAGCTTAATTTGCTCACTTCTCCTTAGTAGACGTATTTATGCTATCTATAGCATTTATTTCTCGCAAAATTACTACTAGCTTGTTAACGTTGGGTGTGATCAGTTTCCCACTAGCTAGTTTGGCTGTAAATGTGGAAGCAGTACCCAACCCTCGCAAAGTAAATAGCGGTTGGGTGACAGACATGGCAAATATTCTTAGTCAGCCAACAGAATCACAAATAAATCAGCTAGTTTCACAACTATCAGCTAAAAATGGCGCTGAAATTGCTGTTGTAACAGTGCCGGATACTAAGCCATCAGCTACACCAAAAGAATTTGCTACAGCTTTATTTAATCGTTGGCATATTGGTAAAAAAGGCAAAGATAACGGTGTACTGCTTTTAATTTCTAAAGGAGAGCGACGAGTAGAAATTGAAACTGGATATGGCGTTGAAGCCATTCTGCCAGATGCTAAAGTTGGCGATATTATCCGCCAACAAATCACACCACACTTTAAGCAAGCTGACTATGATGGTGGCACACTCGCTGGCACAAAAGCCTTAGTTAATACTTTGAGCAACGAGCAAATATCTGCTAATGTCGTTGCCGAGGAACCAGCAGACAATTCTGATGTACTTTGGTTATATGGGTTGGGTGGTGGACTAGCATTAGCAGTAGGAACAGGCGTTTATCTCAAAAAACGTCGCCAATTTATTCCACCCGAAGGAAAATCGCGCGAACCTGAATTTGGAAGTGGCTCTAGCCCCATGTATTGCCAACAATGCCACAACCAGATGGAAAAGCTTGATCAAACAGCACTTCAGCCTTATCTTAGCCAACCGGAACAAGTAGCACAACAACTTGGTAGCGTTAAATATGAAGGCTGGCAATGTTCCCATTGTCGTCCACAGCTAACCGGAACCGGAATCCACATTCGCGCCTATATTCTCAATTCATCTAGATACACTAGATGGAATACATACACAACTTGCCCAACCTGTCAAGAACTCACAGCAGAACGCACACAACAAATTTTGCAAGATGCTACAGAATATAGCGAAGGCAGACAGCAGATTCACCATCATTGCCATTGCTGTGATTATGACTCACTACAAGAAAAAATAATCCCGCGTATAGTCCGGTCTACTACGACTTCCAGCAGTTCCAGTAATAGTTACAGTAGCAATAGCAGTCCCAGTAGTAGTTACAGTAGCGATAGCAGTTCCAGTAGCGGCAGTGATTTTGGTGGTGGTAGTAGCGGTGGCGGTGGTAGTGGCGACAGTTGGTAAAATTAAAAAATTAGGCAGACTTCTTGCCTGCCTCTTTCGCCTCTTATACACACAACAGAATTTTAAATTCTGTTGTTATTTACCTGTAACCTTTTCTAGTGCTTTTTCTATTTTTTCTTCTACTGACTTACCTTGAGAATTTTCTGGGCGTTTCATCTTATCAATATCAGAATCGCCTTGAATTTCATTCAGACCCTTATTAGCTTCTTTTTGTGTCTCTTTGAGGTTATAAGGGTCTTCTAGTACAGCTTCTTGTGATTTCCGCTCGATATCCAACAAGTTAGTTTCTCCACTTCTGATATTACTTGTTGTATTGCTGTAAGCAGGCGCAGCAGCAGTAAACAATAGGAAAGCACAAACACAAGCAGCTACAACTACGCGCAATGGACGTATTAAAGCAGATAAATTCAAACGGATAGATTTCATAAACAATTTCTCCTGATTTTTTGTAGTGGGTTATTCAAAGCCGCTAATCACTTAAAAAACAGCGAACTTTTGAAGCACCTTCTTTATTTGCTCAAATTTGGGAGATTTCGGCATCTATAGCGAGATAGATCTACCCAGAGCAATGTATAGACCAAATCATGCCAATAATTAGATTAATTGTGCGATAAGAACTCTACTTGAGGCGTAAGCGGGTCTTGAACAATCCCAACGCCTTTGAAACCCCACCTTTGAAGTAGATTTTTTAGCTGGTTTCCAGTGATAGACTCCACAGCAAAGCGTTCAGCTACATCAGCACCATGAGCATTTAGATAGCTAAGAGCATCAAAATCTTCCCGAAACATCAATAAGTAAGTAGATTCAGCTTGATTCGGATTAGGTTTAGCGACTAAATACTTACCATCAACCCGCGATCGCAACAAATAGTAAACTTCGGCTAACATGGTTTTTTGGTCATTGTTAATTGTTAATTCTTATTTAAGATCTTCCAGACGAATTCGAGGATCAACAGCTTTCAGCAGCAAATCTGCCAACAAGTTACCCAAAATTAGCATCACAGCACCCATCATTAAACTAGCCATGACTAAATAAAGGTCTTGAGCAGTTACAGCTTGCAAAATTAAACGTCCCAAACCAGGCCAATTAAAGAAAAATTCTGCAATAAAAGCACCACTAAGTAAACTGGCAAACTCAAAACCAAGTAACGTCACTAAAGGGTTAATTGCATTTCTTAAAGCGTGAACATAAATTACCCGATTTTCTGGTAGTCCTTTAGCACGGGCAGTTTGAATATAGTCTTGGCGAAGTACGTCTAACAATTCACCTCTAGTAATTCGCTGTAACCCAGCAAAGCTAGTAATACTTAGGGCAATTGTCGGTAAAATCATGTGCCAAGCAATATCTAACACTTTACCTAAAGGAGATAAATCAGCATAATTAATGCTGGTCATACCACCGACAGGAAACAAAGGCGAAGTAAATTGGGCAAAAATTAACAAAGCTAAAGCCGTAATAAAACTAGGAAAACCTTGACCGATGTAGCTAATTACCCGCAATACTCGGTCAGTCATCCGATTTTGGTTAACCGCGCCAATAATACCCAAAGGAATAGCAATACCCCAAGTAAAAATAATAGATGCGATCGCCAACAGTAAAGTAGCTGGTATGCGCTCCCATAATAAAGAAGCCACAGGTCGGAAATAAACAAAACTTGTGCCAAAATCAGCTTGAGTAACTACCCGTACCAACCAACGCCAATATTGCTCAAATGCTGGCTTATCCAGCCCAAATTGAATCGTCAATTCCTTAATTCTTTCAGGTGAAATTTTGGGATTTTGCCTCAAAGTATCGAGATAATCACCTGGAGCTATTTGAATAATCGCAAAACTCAACGCTGATGCTAGAAAGATAGTTAACAGCGCCTGCAACAACCGCTTGACTACATAAAGAAAAGTTTCATTAGTAAACAACCCTTGTAGCCAATTAGTAATTTTATCGGCGACATCAACCTTGGAATAAACTTTAGTAGAAGCCATAAGTAGCACCGGAGAAAATAAACTTATATCGCGGCTGGCAATAAATCAATTGTCATTTTAATTGATAATTGTTAATTGATTCAGAGGTTACTGGTTAACCACAAATTTTGGGGTTTTACCAGCCACCCCCAATGTAAGATCTAAAACGTGAACTACCTACGCTCCCCTGACGGGTGAGCGTAGGCTTCCTGCCCAACAGAAAGCACAGTCGTTGATTTCTTGCCTCCTCCACGACTGCGACTTACATCTGGACAACAGGCTTTTTCCCCTGTTCCAGAGCTAAAATTGAAATAGTGTCCTAATCGGAATATCCGGTAATAGTTTACGCCCATTCAAATCTACTAGCTCAATAATGAAGCCAAAGCCCACCAGTTCACAGCCAATTTGCTGCACTAAAGAAGCTGTAGCAGCAGCAGTCCCACCTGTGGCGATCAAATCATCCACAATTAAAACGCGACTACCTGGAAGCAAAGCATCTTGATGCATCTCGTTAAACTAAGCGATTCCTTCACAGGAACCGCTCGTCTTCAGAACCGTGCATGAGACTTTCGACCTCACACGGCTCCTCAGTAATAAGGTCATTGTCATTGATACCTCTCATCCTTTTCTCCTTAGTTTGCTAACATTCGGAAGTATTCTTGTTCTTCCGGTGTCATTTCTTCCCCATTTATTCCCTTATTCCAGACTTCGCTGTAATCAAGGTGGGAAAACTTAGAGGTGGATTTTGGCTTGGCACTTTTGCAGCCAGATTTTGTGCCAAGACTACCATCATTAGCAGTCTTTTTATCGTGGCAATGTCGGTGAAGTAATTGCATATTTTTGTACTCATTCTTTCCGCCTTTTGACTTAGGAATGATATGGTCAGCTTCCATCACCGATTGTTCTGTGAAATGCAGCTTGCAGTAGGCGCATATTCCTTTCTGTTTCTTTAACAGTGTTGCCACCGTCGCAGGTACTTCGGGGTTTTTACCCATTCTTGTACTCCAATAAACTAGGTTGCCATCATAAGGACTGGCTTCGCTTTTAACTTTCACATGACGAGCTATCTCAATCGCACTATGCTTTAGTAACCGCAGGGGGTTTTGTCCTTCCTGCCTGGTTGCGAATACCCAATTTTCCCCGCCTATGGTTTGCCAATATTTCTTGGCTACCCAGCCTCCAGATTTGTGGGGGTGGCGGCGTTTTGCCCAGCTTCTTAACTTCTGATACACACTTCTTCCAAGCTCTGAGAATATCTCAGTGCTAGTGACTGTCTGGTAATAGTTTCCCCACCCTCTAATAATCGGGTTTAAATGGGTTATCAGCACAGCTTGTGGTGCTGCTTTATGCCTGTCTATTGTCTCAGCAATCCGGTCGTAGTGTACTTTTACTTTATATGCGCTGGGTTTGATGAGTGTCTTGAATCCAAGTGGTTTCCCGTTGGTATTGCAACCTGTGTTATATTTCCCTGTTGGGTACTGCCTGACGTTAAACCCCAGGAAATTAAACCCTGCGCTTTGCCCCTCCTGTTTATTTAGAGTGTGGGCAAGGCGCATTTTACTTGGTTTCAATTCTAGACCCATACCATTTAACCACTCAGAGATTATCTCTTTGCATCTTTGTACAACGGTTAAGTCTTCGTGCAGTATCACAAAGTCATCGGCATATCGGATTAGGCTTAGGGCATTTTTCATGTCCCTTTTTCCGTACCCCTTTTTTATTGGGAGTGTTTCAGCAAATTGCTTAATCCGTTCTTCCATCCCGTGAAGGGCGATATTTGCCAGTAGTGGCGAAATAACACCGCCTTGTGGCGTACCAAGAGATGTGGGGAATAGTTGTTTGCCGTCCATCACTCCCGATTTAAGCCATGCTCCTATTTGGCGTTTTAGTGTTGGGAATGTGTTTAGCTTCTTGAGTAGTTCCCTGTGGTTAATTCTGTCGAAGCATTTAGCAATGTCGGCATCAAGCACATACTTGGCTTTGTACCTAATCGCATTAAATATTGCTTCAATTGCATCATGGCATGAGCGCCCTGGTCGGAATCCGTAGGAGTTGGGTTCAAATTTAGCCTCCCACTCCGGTTCAATCGCCGATTTAACTAACGCCTGAAGCGCCCTGTCGTACATCGTGGGAATCCCAAGAGGACGTTTTTCGGAACTTCCTGGTTTATCTATCCATACCCGTCTAGTGGGCATAGCCTTCCCAAAGAGCGCAAGTTTTTTAACCAGTGCTAACCTTTGGACGGGCGAGAGTGATTTTACTCCGTCACGACCGCTGGCTTTCTTGCCCTGGTTGTCTTGTGTCACGCGACGTACCGCCAGCATTTTTCCTGACCAAGACCTCATCAATGTTTTTTGGAGTCTGCGAACTGCTGCTCTATCACCACGACTAGAGGCTCTGAATATTCTCTTTTGAAGCTTATAAACACGGATTTCCAGCTTGCGCCAGTCTACCTTGTTCCATTCCACCATCTGATTACTCAGTGTATTAGACATATCTACTTACTACTTGAGACTGTTAGAGTCGATGTCCGCATTACTGCGATGCACCTCTCCTTCAGAACCGGACGTGCGACTTTCATCGCATCCGGCTCCTAGCAACCTGTGGGTCTCATCCCCTTCATAAACCGTTTTCAGGAATCGACTTCCACCTCGCCACCGTCTTGAATAGAAGCGAACATTTGGAGCTTTGTATTCTCCTTTAAGCTGGACAGTTACAGCTTCAGTCCGTTCAACTTGTTCGCATGACGTGCGTTTTCCTTAAATTCTCAGCCTATGTTCCATCTAGCTTTTTCTTAGCCGTTCTTCCGGGCTTGGGAGCTTGCCCATCTACTTCAATACGTGCTGCTAACAATCCCAGTGTTATTATCTACTTGAGTTAAGTCGATTGCAGTCCGTTTGTCTAAGCATGGTCTAATCCATCGCTAAATTTCTAGGTTGCCGGGGGCAGTTTTTGTTCCCCCATCCTACCCGTCATCTTCCGCTCTTAAGCTTAATCATGGCTTCCCACACAGGATGTCAACCCCGTGAAGTTGATGACGTTTTTCCTCGTTCCGTTCCTTAGATTGATTCGATACCGTAGGTGTTACCAATTCGCCTATCACCAACCCAAGGTTTTGCAGTTAACTTGAATAATTTACTGCGGGTTTATCGGTGATGGAGTCGAGATTTAATCAGATTCTCGCTCTAAGGTAAGACGCTTTTATAGGTACTTCACATTAAGTTCACCTTAGTATCTCCCCGTTAGCGCCAGTGTGCCTAATCTGTTTCGGCTCTGATTGCGCCCTGCTTCCAGCTTCGCTCTAGTGATTAACCTCGGCGTGGACAGATAGGGAGTCACTTCAAACCTTGAAGGGGAGGGTTTGCACCTCCATCCAAAGAACAGTTATGAGATTTTCAAGGTTCAACCTTGTCGTTCTCACCGCAGCTTATGTATTAGGCTGCGAACGAGTCGCACATTCAATCCTTATCACCGTGAGTCTGTCAGCCTATACGGGTCATTACAACCACGTCGTTTGCTTCTGACTCAATCCCACCACCTCGCAGCATCCGGTTAGCACCTACTCAGCGTATTCGACCACAGAAGAGAGCATACGAGGGGTTACTTCGTTCCGAGTGACCATACTATGAATCTTGTTAGAGTCCCACTGTTCACCAGGTTTATTTGGAGATGCTGTAAGTCGAAAACTAAATCGCTTACCTCTTATCCTTTGCCTTTTTGGCTCCAGTGTGTCATTCCATTTCACTGGTTCGTGTTGATGATGATTCAGTCGTGGGTTCAAGCGTAATGCTTTACTCATGGATTCTTTGCTTGCCCCGCACTACCTCGGACTAGGAGTGTGGAAGGGCTTTCACCCCCGCTTTACGGATTGATGGCATCGCTACCGTAGGGGACGTAGTTTAAACCACGTTCTGTGTGCTTTCACCTGGCATCTACAGGGGAGGGATTCTCACCCTCATGGTTCACTCAGTTGTTATGAATTTTCAGTCAATACGATAGACTGATATCATACGGCTAATCCTCCGAACCCTTTCAGGCTCTAGTTTCTAGCCAACGAATCGCACTAGTTTATCCATACCGTATTCCAATTCATACTCAACAGTATGTACAGCAGCAGGCAGTTTCCCTGGTTTTCGTACAGGGATAAACCCTACCCCCAATTTGTAAGCTAGAGGTGCGCCAAAAATAAAACCGCGTGACTCCATACCTACCACGTAATCTGGAGCAAAATCAGTACACTTCTCGGTTAAGGTATCAATGGTATAGCGTAGTCCTTCTGGGTCGCGTAGCAGTGTGGTAATGTCTCGAAACAAAATTCCAGGCTTAGGGAAGTCGGGAATTTCGCGGATCAGAGATTTTACATCCATGAGCAACTAAATTGATAATTGGAGGTTTATGGCATCTTTAGGATCAGGCAACCGATTTTTCAAGAGAGTGAATCTTGCGATTAGATACCTGGAAAATCGTACACTAGGAAGTTGGATTATTTTTGTTTCAAAATTAATACTAAAGAACTATTTGGCTCTTGAGTAACTAAATCTCGGTAGTTTATAAATCGGACTTAGGCACAAATGCAAGGATTAAAAGTCAAAGTAATTAACCCTCAACGGTTATCCCTCAGCTTTTTATGGTTTCCCATGAGCTTTGGCAAAAAGTTTTTTGATGAAACCCTAAAAAGATTTTTGCCCGATTTTTGTGGCGAGTTTACCAGGCTGATCCCTAACAAGCTGAGTGCTGAAGCGCGAGTGTCAACTATTATGAGGTTGCAAGCCTTTTAAATTGGTGCTTGTAAATGTCCAGTTCCCCCAGATGTGCTACTTGGAATGATTTTTTCTGTGAGCGTAATGCCATTAAACAGTCCTACTGCCCAGCCTAAACCAATGATTTTGGATAATCTGCCCAGCCCGCCAATTTCATCTAACGTCATGCCACGTCGGGCTAAAGTGCAAA
>JBARVL010000618.1:0-9016 GCA_049646245.1 Crinalium sp.
TATTACTCCAATCCCAATTGTTTTTATTAGTTTCTCCATTAGTGGATAATAATCTAATTAATTCATATTGAATTCTATTAGTATCTTGATATTCATCTACTAAAATATGATGAAACTTGCGATGCCAGTATCCTAAAATATGCTCATTTTGTTGAAATAATTTAACGGGTACAAGAATCAAATCATCAAAATCTAAAGCATTGTTTTCAGCTAGTTTATTTTGATAAATACTGTAAACTTCAGCAATTATCCGTCCACGATAATTAATTTCTGTTGATTCAAATTCTTTGGGTGATAAACCCTGGTTTTTAGCGTTACTGATAACAGAGCGAACAGCACGAGGTTCAAATTTTTTGTCATCCAGGTTAAGTTGCTTAGTGACAATTTCTTTAATTAAGCTTTGAACATCAGATTCGTCAAAGATAGAAAAGTTTTTATTCCAGCGTCGTCCTTTTTCGTCTTGATATTTCTCAATATCAAATCTGAGAATGCGGCTAAATAAGCTGTGAAAAGTACCAATCCAGAGGTCTTTGATAAAAGAGTTGTAAACACGCGATCGCAATCTAGTTTGCTGCTCATTTGTCAATGCTTCCCAAGGTATACCGTATTGTTCTTGGGCTTGTTGCTGGGCAAACAACTTTTGAATTCTATCTTTCATCTCCCGCGCCGCCTTATTAGTAAATGTCACGGCTAGGATATTTGCTGGATCAACGCGCTGCTTGAGAATTAAATTAGCAATGCGATAAGTCAGCGCCCTAGTTTTACCACTTCCTGCCCCAGCAACCACAAGTAAGGGGCCGCAAAAGTGTTCTACGGCGCGACGTTGAGATGAATTGAGATGGCTAAGGTAGTCAGTAGTTTGAGTCATAGCTAGACCAATGGAACACAATAGAAGCGATAACAACCTTGATTTAAGGACAGTTATAGCTACGCTTAACCTAGTGTAGTGCTTTATACCAGAGTCTAGTATGAATCAAATTGTCTCGTAGATTTGGCGATCAGATCGGTGCGATCGCTCTTATTCGTTTGTTTTTCTTTCTCAGTCTAAATATTAGAAATAAAAAATAGGGAGAAGTTTTTCTTTAGCATTCTTGAGCAATTGCCTTTTCTTGGCTGGCAATTTTAATACCTCTCTTCCAGCAAAGTGCTAAAAATAAAACTACTTCTCCCCTACACCCTTCACTTCTGCTTTCTTGTTACTTATGCTTAAGCAATATTGGAATTTTCTGCGCTTCCATGAGCAGTTTTACCATTTTGGTGATTACTATGCCCATTAGCATTACGTGGCTGAATTACTCCATAACCTCCGTGATTGCGCTCATAAATTACATTAATTTCCCCAGTTTCAGCATTGCAGAACATATAAAAATCATGATCTACTAACTGTAATTGTTCCAACGCCTCTTGAATAGTCATTGGGGGCATAGCAAAATACTTAGTACGCACTACTTCACCTGGAAGTTCTGGAGTGCGATCGCCAATCAAATTAGATTCTACAGGCTCTGGTTCAACTACCTCACTTGTTTTTAACTGAGCATGAGTTACCTGATCCAGCCGTCTTTCTTTATACTTGCGTAATTGCCTTTGAATCTTATCTGCAACTAAATCAATACTGGCGTAAAGCGTCTCGCTACCTTCTTGTGCGCGGATTACTGAACCATTAGCGTAAAGAGTTACTTCAGCTATTTCCTTTGAGGTGATACGAGGATTACGTTCAACTGATAAATGGACATCTACTTCTGATGTTATATTCTGATAATGGCTTACTGCCTTTTCAATTTTTTGGTGTACATATTCACGAATAGAATCAGTAATTTCAATATTTTTGCCTTGGATCACAAGCTTCATATTTACAATCTCCCACTGAATATAGAGAGCGAAACCTAACGTTTATGCGTGTAAGAAAGTGCAACCACAATTATCATGTCACTTTCATTCTTAGCCTTCAATTGCTAGTTATTTGCTGCCGATTAAATTAGAACCTTTTCCCAAATTTTCGGGATATTAAGTGTGGATTTACTCACACTAAGGGTAGATATATTAACTTCCGTACTAACCAAACAAGAAGGGCAATTTAGTACCGAATATTCAGAAGTTAAACCAGCGTCTTCTACACCTAGTATCAAGTGCTATCCCAAGTTTGGGGGAACTTAAAGGTTTTTTCTCCTCAAGATTTAAGTTATAACTTCACAGTAGCACTTTGTATTCTATAAAACTTATCTGTTTGATTTCTCTTTAAAATCCTTCGCATCCCTTAACATTTCTTTATCTTTATCGGTTAATAAATTAACAACTACTCACTAGCTCCACATTAAAAAAATCTCCCCCTCCCCTTGCTAAGGCAGGGCTGTAACATTGCTCAAGGGATTTTGTAGGGGTAGCGCCCCCGTGCCTACCCCGCACCCGTATCGGGGCAACCACGGTTCAATTGCCCCTACAAAAACAGGACTTACGCACCGAAAGCCTGAAACCTAGATCCCCCCTACCCCCCCTTAAAAAGGGGGGAAATTCAAAGTCCCCCTTTTTAAGGGGGATTTAGGGGGATCTCTGCCTAAGTCCTAAAAAAATGAAACAGCCTTGGGGACTGAATTTTGAATTCAACAGACACAACATCAAAGCACATTCAACAACGCCTGTTTAAACTCCCCTGCACTCTTAAAATAAATTTCCGGCTTATCAACCAACGCCAAATCTATTAATTCCCCCAACTCTTTCGGAATAGACTTATCCTTAACCCGAATAGGCATTGCTGACTGTTGCAAAACCGTAAGAAATGGGTCAGCATTATTACTAAAATCGCGGGGATATCCACCCGTCAGCATATTATATAAACAAGCTGCCGTTGCCCAAACATCTACCTCTGGCTTGGCATATTTAAAATCAATTACCTGTTGTCGGGGCATAAAATAAGGACTTCCCGCCTTATCTCCAGTCATAGTTTGACCGCTTAAACCTGCAAAATCAAATGCTTTCCCTAATCCATAATCCCCAATTTTAACAATACGTTGATTACCTGCATTAATTAAAAATATATTGTCCGGTTTAATATCCCGATGCACCAACCCGCGCCCTTTCCCAAATGTACCATCAGCTAATCTCACATTAGGAATTGCTGCATTATGGGCATATTCCAACCCATCTAAAACTTGTAGGATAATTGGGATTGCTTCATCAATAGATAATTTACCGCCTTGACGTTGCATTAAGTTAGTAATACTGCCACCATTGCAATATTCCATAGTGAAGTAAAACTTTCCATCAAAATATCCATAATCGCGTAATTCAACAATATTAGGATGTTTTAAAGCTTTTGTATTCTCAGTTTCCCTTAGAAAGTAATCAATTGCTCGTTGATTTGCTGCTACTTCTGGTAGCATGATTTTAAGGGCGACAAACTCCCCTGTATTGTCGTGTTGTGCTAAATAAACCTCACCAAACCCACCTTTACCAATTAATTTGAGAAGGCTGTAATTACGAATAGCTGTTAACTGTTTTTCTCCAGCTTTGGCACGTTTGATTAAATTTTTGGCAAACTCCCAGAAATTAAATTGGTTATCGGGTACAGGTGCAGGATTTATTTTAGCTTTAGCAATATCTAGTGTTCCGGCTGATTCTATATGTTTTTTAATGCCAACTTTTAAAACAATATTACTCAGTTTAATTTCATCCCCTTTTTTTAAATCGTATTCGGCATATTTAACTTTTATTGCTTCTTCTGGAGTTTGATTGGGAAGGCGTTGTCCGATTTTATCTCCATTTACATAAGTCCCATTCCTACTTCCGAAATCCCGCACCCGAATGTCGGGAGGATTGATATCTAATAAACAGTGATAACGGGAAATTGTACTATACTCTTTAGTGTCTGGTATTTGAATTTGACATTCATCCGCACGACCAATAATGCAGGTAGTACGGGTAAAAAATTCAAATTCCTGCCCTTTAAGATTTCCTTCGGTAATGGTGAGAATAACTTTGGTTGGCATGATTCATTCATCGGCAAATAAAGATGGCAAATTGCGATAACCACTTACTACCCGCAAGATTGTAATTCTGTCATTAATCACTTGGTACAAAAGGATATATTTCATTAACGGCAACCCGCGCAAATTTGGCGCTATTTCCGAATAACTTCGCCCAATTTGAGGAAAACGAGTTAAATACTTACATTTATTCTCAAATTCGTTAACAAAATTTTCTCCAATCTCAACATTTTGAGCAGTCAAATAATCAATAATCTCTTTTAAGTCTCGGCTTGCCTCTGGTGAAATTGAAAACTGACTCACACATCACCCATCTTCATTTGAGAAATTTTATCTCGTAATTCAGCAATCACAACCTCGCCTGGAATTGCTTCGCCTCGTTCTATTTGTGCCATAGCATTGGCTACTTTTTTACGAGTTTCTGTTAACCACTGTTTGTAAGCTGGACTTTGTTCTTCCAACAATCTTAATGCTACCTCTATCACCTGTTCTACATTGGCAAAATTACCTTGTTGTAGTTGGGATTGGATAAATTGCTCTTGTTCTGGCTTAAGAGAAATATTCATTGCTTATAATCATTTATCACTAAAAAGTTTATGTCCTTCGGGGCGAAAATTATCTATTGTTTCTTTCAGACTTTCTAATGCTTCATGGTTAGCTTTTGCTTCTGATTCTGTGACTTCTTGATTGATTTTTTGTTTTAACCATTCTAGTAAGGGTTGATTTTTTTCGAGTTGTTCCTCTGGTGTTTTACCAAAGTGTTTCATATAGGGTGCAAATGATTGATTTATTGATGTTTTTTCCAGTAATTGCTATTTTGATTAGATTATAGCTTTTACTGCATTGGCGCAGTGGGAAGCAAACGACGAGGTGCAAAAAGTGGCAGAAAAATTTATCCTGGCGAATTGCTATAACCCAGAAGTTGCTCTGTCTCTTCTTTCTGGGAAGTGCCAGGTATCGGAAAGCCAGAATACAGATGGCTTGGTGGAAATAACATTGTTTACAAAACGTAATAATTCTGTGTAAGCCTTATATGTCATAGTTTACAAGTCTCGACGCGAGGGAAGAGAATAACGCCAAAAGCCCACCAAGCCGCCCGAAAGCCTAATCCACTAATCCCCACATAATTTAACCCAGGGAGATGCCCCTGGGGGGCATTAAGGCTGAAATTTAGCTCATAGTAGCTTTTCCATTCGTCTTTCACACCCCATCCGATGCGATCACCAAAGTTCTTGTAAACCTCATAATCATATTTCCCAGGTTGCCCACCGCACTCTATCCAGATCCGCTTTTGAACGCTAAAGCCAAAGCGTCCTTTAGAGTATTTTACCCAAAGTTGGTCAATCGTGCAGAGGTCTTCACATGGGAACTTGTTGATAGACTCTTCATTTAACCAGCCTTGTTCCTCCCTCCCTGCTACTTTCAGTATAACTCTGGCTGTTTCCTCATCAGCTTCTCTCCATTTCCCTACTGCTAGTAAATCTCTGAGCGTAGTATAATCCATACCCACTGCTGAGATTAACGGCACATCAGCAGCACTTTTACTTACCGCCAAATATTTCAGCCATTCTTGTACAGATTGAGGACGGTTAGAAGGCTCTAATTCCAAACCTGCCAAAATAGCTTGATTGAGTTGCGAACTTATATTGCGATTGTAATTAATCGGAGGAATTAATTGTTGTTTAAATAGTTTGCGGGATAAAGAATTTGTAGGAGTTTCCCCTGTCACCAGATAATATAAACTTGCAGCTAAAGTATAAGTATCAATTGTTGATGCTTTTTTAACATCTTTAATTCCTAATTTATTATATTTTCGCAAATCTTCCGGTGTTAGAGTCTGCGTCCAAGCTGATTGAGGCAATACTTGTTCCCAGGGAGCAAAAGCTTGATTAGCAGCTTCTTTAATATATTCTGTCCCAATATTACCAGCTAACCCAAAATCAATCAAAACCACAGTATCGCTATTTGAGCGCAATAATATATTACCAGGGTGGCAATCTCGATGAATCACGCCCGCATCATGGCAAACCGTTAAAGCTTCCCCAACTTGTTTGATATAGTGAACAGCTTTATCTTCAGATAGTTTGCCTGTGCGTTTTACCAATCTGATTAAATCTTCGCCTTGTACGAAATCCATCACCAGACAAGGAACAAGAATTTTTTGATTATCTTCAGTTATTTCTTCTTCAAAAAAATCAAAAACTTTAACAATATTGGGATGGGGATTAGTATTTTGCAGTTCCCCTAGAAATCGACCTTCTCTGATAAAAGCGGCTACAGATTTATCGTAGTCATCCTGGTAGCGCTTGCGAATGTTAGGAACTTTGACGATTGCAGGAAATCCTAAAGTTTCATGTATGGCTTTGTAGGTAATGCCAAATCCGCCTTCTAGTCCCGAATTTTCGATTTTAAAGGGACGTTGCTTAAATCTATAACCTCGGTGGAATGACATAATTTTGGTTACTGGCGATCAGTACAAAGCTTTAAATTATTAATATCTTAATAGTATAAAAAAATGGAGGTCGAACAAGACCCCCATCTGTTAGGAAAAAACTATCAGTTACTAGATAGCAGGCACAAATTGATCTTTCTCAGGTACATGAGTGTACTCAGCAACAATTTGGCGGAACTCGTCACCATCAATTGTTTCCTTCTCAATTAACAGATCCACCAGGCGATCGATCACAGAACGATTTTCCCGAACCAACCGTAAAGCTTCGTCATAACAATGCTCTACAATTGAGCGGACTTGAGCATCAATCTGAGCCGCAATTTCCTCAGAATATTCAGAACGAGTCATCCAGTCGCGACCTAAAAACACTTCGCCCGCCTGACTTTCTAAAGAAACTGGACCTAAAGTAGACATTCCATAGCGAGTTACCATCTGCCGTGCTAAGGAAGTTACTTGTTGCAAGTCACCACCAGCACCCGTAGTTACTTCTGCATCTCCGAAGATCACTTGTTCCGCAGCACGTCCGCCTAAAGCGGCGCTAATTCTTGCTAATAACTGCCCTCTAGAGATTAATCCTTGCTCTTCTGAGGGGGTAAACCAAGTTAAACCTTGTGCTTGTCCGCGAGGAATTAGGGTAACTTTCTGCACTGGATCGTGATGTTTGAGCAGAGTGCCAATAATTCCATGACCGATTTCATGGTAAGCAATTAAACGCTTGCTCTTGCTATCTACCAACGGAGTGCCTTCCATACCAGCAACAACACGGTCTACCGCGTCGTTGATTTCTAACATGGTAATCGCTTCTTTGCGCCGTCTAGCTGTTAAGATAGCCGCCTCGTTGAGTAGGTTAGCAAGATCTGCACCGCTAAAACCAGGAGTACGACGTGCGATCGCTTCTAAGGAAATTTCTGGTGCTAGTTTCTTATTACGAGCGTGGACATCCAGAATTTGCAAGCGTCCCTTGACATCAGGCGTGTCAACACTCACTTGTCTGTCAAATCTACCTGGACGTAACAGTGCTGAATCTAAGACATCGGGACGGTTAGTAGCAGCAATAATAATAATCCCTGTATTGCCTTCAAACCCGTCCATTTCAGTGAGTAACTGGTTGAGAGTTTGTTCACGCTCATCGTTACCCCCACCTATACCCGCGCCACGTTGCCGTCCTACTGCGTCGATTTCATCAATAAATACTAAGCAAGGTGCGTTTTCCTTGGCTTTTTTGAATAAATCTCGCACACGGGAAGCACCCACACCGACGAACATTTCCACAAATTCTGAACCGGAAATGCTGAAGAATGGTACACCTGCTTCTCCGGCGATCGCTTTAGCTAGTAAAGTTTTACCTGTACCTGGAGGACCTACTAACAGCACACCTTTAGGAATTTTTGCTCCTACTGCGGTAAAGCGTTCTGGCTGCTTGAGGAAAGTAACAACTTCTTGGAGTTCTTCCTTAGCTTCTTCAATTCCTGCTACGTCATCGAATAACACACCTGTTTTAGCTTCCATCTGAAAACGGGCTTTTGATTTCCCGAAATTCATTGCTTGACCAGGACCACCAGGTAGATTGTTAGAACGGCGGAACAGAAAAAATAATCCAGCAATCAACAAAACTGGAAATATTAAATTACCAAGTAACCCCCAGATAGCGCCTTCATTACGAATTGGGTGAGTATCGAAGCTAATATTTGCCTTTCTTAGCTGAGAAATCAGTTCAGGCGCATTTCCAGGTAAATCTACCCGCAAACGCTGAACTCTGTCGTCTAAATCTGGATCGATCGCCTCAATAATTGCCGTCCGACCACCATCATATAGATCGACACTGGTTACTCGGTTAGCATCTAAATACTCTAAAAAGCGACCATAAGTCATCCGAGTACTGGCAGTATTCTTCGTCATCTCCCCTGTCGCCGGAGCAAATGCCCCTTGCCAGAAAAAGAACCCAATTACCACTGCTGGTAATGTCCAAAGTAATAATACTCTCCAAGAAAACTTCATTCAGGCTTGCCTCTATTTGACGGTCATATATAGCAGTCAGCAGTCAGCTATTAGCTCTCAGCTTTTTTCAAAGCATTTGTAGACAAGGGTTTCAACAATTTAAAAAAAATGTCCTAACCTATGTTGCTACAGCTATAACGCTGATTTTGCCCAAATAACGGGCAGTTATTTAACACAGATGATTCCAAAAGTCAAATAATTTTAAAATTGACTTTGAAGTGCGAATTTTATTTTAGTAGTGGCAAAGCATATAACCCTTAAAAGAGTCGCTTTAACACTAGCTTAATCAAATTTAACGTAATTTTCATAATCAAAGCAACTACTCATCAATGATCAATTACCAATAATCAATTATCAGTAAGAAATTTCTTATCTTTCTATCTCCTCCCCCCTCTGCCCCTCTGCCTCCTCTGCCCCTCTGCCCCTCTGCCTCCTCTGCCCCTCTGCCCCTCTGCCTCCTCTGCCCCTCTGCCCCTCTGCCCCTCTGCCCCTCTGCCCCTCTGCCCCTCTGCCCCTCTGCCCCTCTGCCCCTCTGCCCCTCTGCCCCTCTGCTCCTCTGCTCCTCTGCCCCTCTGCTCCTCTGCCC
>JBARVL010000619.1:0-5867 GCA_049646245.1 Crinalium sp.
TTGATTCAGGGGAGTTAAAACATTTTCATAACCCTGTACCCAACTAATATGATTTGTCCACGATGCGCCATCCATGTGAAAGTTATGATTAGTTTGTTTTAACTCATTAATGGCATTTGTCACAGCTTCGGGGGAAGCATTTTCTGGTGTAACTCGCTGCCAAATTTGGTGTTGATTGATTGCTTGGCAAGTGGGATAATCCTCTGGTGTACAACCTGCTGATTCAATTAGTTCTAAATATTCTGTACCTGTGACACCAACAACGCCAGAAGTACCACCGCCTTGATGCTGCATTTCATACCAAGCTTGCTTAAACCCGCTAGGAAATTCATTCATCATTACTCCACCATTTTCACCATCTCCAATTTGGCTAACTATTGGTGGGATTAATACATTACCTACTTGTTGTTTAGATAAGGTTTTAGCTTCGTAGTAAGGTTGCATTTGAGCAACTAATTTTGTATCTGAACCTTGAGTTTTAATTAAGGCGGTAATGCTGACTTCTTCACCGTAAGAATTACGGGCAACTAAATGATGAGGTAAATGCTTGTATTGCAGAGGTTGACCTGTTAAAGTTTCAACAGTATGTTCTTGCACCAATAACCAACGATAGCCACATTCTTTAAGTGCTTTAACAAATTGAAATAAGGTATCAGGATGGTTAGGTAGGTGCATTTCTGGGGGAGAAAATCCTTTAACACGCGCTAAAGCATCCCAACCAAAAATGGCAGCAAAATGATGTTGCCATGCCAGAATATGTAGTTTAATATCTGGTATGGGAGTAGAAGGGGCAACGGTGTGACTCCACATTGTACCCAGCCATTCTACATAAGGCTGGTAATTAGAATCTGTGGTGATACGCTTAAGATTTTCTAAGACATCTCCGCGCCCCATTTGTCGCAGTCCCCAGAGTAAATTTCCAGAGTAATCTAGCATGATGCGAGGATTACAACCGTTAGCCACAAGTTCAGGAATAAAATCTGCCATGCGACTATAGCAATATGCAAATGTACTTGCATTATGGTTGTCTGGTATATGGGGATGCTCAAACATATATTGCAGATTGCTAATTAGTTCGCCATTAGCGCCAGCAGGTATTGTAGGCTGGTGCATATGCAGTGCGATCGCAAATACAGCAGTTACATCCTCTAACCGAATATTCGTTCTAGGTAAAAATACAGGCTCATTTCGTTGAACCACAGATAGCACTTCTTGTTCCCAACCTGAAATATTCGGTAATCCATCAATAATTTCTGGGAGATGGGGTAGCATTGCAGTTATTAGTTATATGTGGATAGTTATCAGTGAGCAGGTAAGGCAATTACTGTTAAATTCTACAAAATCATCTCGAAATGATTAGTAATTAAAATTAACTGGCGATAATTTAAACCATTAATTACTGCTGATATTTAAAATTTTATGATAATTAGTTGATTATGAAAACAAAAAAGCCAAAAAACTTTATTTTATTTATCTCAAATTTTAACAATAAATTAGATAAACTTGGTTGGCGCTGGTTGCCTGGTGGAATGAGTGCGTTAATCATGGCAAGTTTATTAAAACTGGGTGCTTGGCAACCACTAGAAAATCTTAGCTATAACGTCTTGTGGCAATTACGGGGAGAGATACCTTGGGATGAACGGGTAGTAGTTGTAGGTATTGATGACTTAACTTTAAGAAAACTAGGAACGGGACCATTACCAAGAAAAAAATATACAGAGTTATTAAATATACTTTCTCAAGCAAATGCTAAGGTTGTTACCTTAGATATTCTATTTTCCGAACCTAATCCAGAAGACGAACAGTTAGCCGCCGCCATGATAAATCATGGTGGAGTTGTTTTAGCGGAAACTTGGGATCAATTGGGTAAAGCGCTACAACCTACTCCTAAGTTACAAGCAGCAGCAGCAGCACTCGGACATATCCAAAAATTTGAAGACTCTGACGGCATTATTCGTTATGTCCCAACAGAAAAAAAAGGGGAGCCTGCTCTTAGTTTAGCAACCATTAATGTTTATAACTTAGTTAATGAACCTCCCGCTAAATTTCCAACACCAGGCAATAAATTATGGCTGAATTGGGCAGGAAAAGTTAAAAATTCTCCTACTTATTCATTGGTAGAGGTTCTGAGGGGAAAAGTCCCACTAACAGTTTTTAAAGACAAAATTGTGTTAGTGGGAAATACAGCTACAGGTGTCGATAAAATTCTTACGCCTTTTAATGTTACTCCACCTGCTGGTGGCGTTTATCTGCACGCTATAGCTATACAAAATGTACTACAACAAAACGAACTCAAGCGAATTTCAGATGGTTGGTTATTATTAATTATCATCTTGGGGGGACCATTATTAGGCTGGATGATGAGCAGTTGGCGGGCTGAAACAAGGTTAGTATCTTGGCTATTTTTGATCCTAAGTTGCGGGGTAAGTGGTTTAGTTGGGTTAAGGTTTAATTATTGGATACCTGTAGCTTTTCCTATCGGTTTAGTAAGTTTAACAGGTGGTGCAGTAGCTTTAAGTGAACGTTTAAGAACAGACTTTTTATTAGAACAACAAATTAAACAACTTTGGCAAACTCATCATATTGATATGGTGGCGCAAACTCGCTCCTTTGGAGAAAATTCCTTGAATTTAGACAATACCTTACCGAATTCTGTAAGTAAGGTAGCGCAATTAGCGGCTTTAGCTGAACAATTTGGACGATCGCAATCAGCACAAGCGGCGATCGCACATAGTCTATCTATAGGTATAGTAGCAGTCGCACTTGATGGTTTAGTTTGGTTTTGTAACTCTGTTGCTTCTCAATACCTAGATTTGCACGTTGGAGAATTACTAGAACAGCATTTAGTACCTGATTGGTTGAGTGCAGAAGAATGGCAAACTGCTTTAAAAATACTTAGCCAAGGTGGTTACATAGAACCACGAGAAGTGCAGCGCCATCAGCAATTATTTACCCTTAAATTAGAACCATTACTCAATTGGCAATCTATTCAAAAAGAAATTCTTTCTGGTAAAAAAATTGACCAAATTACCATAGTATCAGGTTTACTATTGGTTTTAGAAGATGTAACCGTTAGCCGAGAAATTCAAGCGCAACTTTTGCAGGTAGAAACTCGCCGCGCAGAAGAATTAGCCGAGCAAAATATTGTTTTAGAAGAAGCACGTCAAGCGGCAGAATCAGCAGTAAAAATGAAAAGTGCTTTTCTAGCTAACATGAGCCATGAAATTCGTACTCCCATGAATGCCGTGATGGGAATGACCGGATTGTTATTAGAAACAGAAGTCACGCCAGAACAAAAAGATTTTTTAGAAACCATTAGAATTAGTGCTGATAACTTATTAACTATTATCAATGAAATTTTAGATTTCTCTAAAATAGAAGCTGGGGAAATGCAGTTAGAAACAATTAATTTTGATTTAAACCAATGCGTGGAAGAAGTAGCAGAACTCCTCGCCACTCCTGCTCAAAAGAAGGGAATCGAAATAACTACGTTTGTTCCAGCACATATTCCGGTTACTCTCCAAGGAGATCCAACTCGTTTACGGCAAATATTAACTAATTTAGTTAGCAATGCCATTAAATTTACTGAAGTAGGCGGCGTGACAATTTCTGTGATTTTGCAATCAGAAACAGCTAATGATACTACTCTTTATTTTGGTGTTAAAGATACAGGTATTGGTCTTTCACTTGCTCAACAGAAAAAGTTATTTCAATCTTTTTCCCAAGCCGATGCTTCTACTACTAGAAAATACGGCGGAACAGGTTTAGGTTTAGCAATATGTAAAGCCTTAGTTGAATTAATGGGGGGTGAAATTGGTATTACCAGCGCCAAAGGTGAAGGCGCTACTTTTTGGTTTACTATTACTTTAAACAAACAACCAATTACTCAATCGCAAATTTTAGAAAATTCTGCTGTAGATAGATTAAAAAAAGTGCGGTTGTTGGTGGTTGAGAATTTTTTAGATACTCGTACTGCGATCGCACACCACACTACAGCTTGGGGAATGCAAGTAGAATTAGCAGAAAATGGCGCAACAGCTATCCAAGCTTTGCAACAAGCAGTTGATAGCGGTAATCCTTATCAAGTCGCCTTACTGGACTTAAATCTACCAGATATGGATGGTGAAACCCTTAGCAAAATGATTAAAGCTGCCCCTAAATTAACTAACATTCAGCTAATTTTAATGATTCCTGTAAATCAACTCGAACGGGCTAAAAAATTACTAAATGTCACAATTGCCAACTATTTAATTAAACCTGTCAAAACATCAAAGATGCTCAATAGCTTAGTTGCTGTAACTACTCTTAACACCAAAGCCGAGCAATGTTTAAATAAGCATAAAACCAGCAGTAAATCAGGTAATACTATTGATCAAGAAACTAAAAATAGGCGATCGCAAGTGAAAATACTCTTAGCTGAAGATAACAAGGTTAACCAAAAAGTTGCCCTGAATCAACTGAAAAATCTAGGTTATAAAGCAGATGTAGCTAATAACGGACAAGAAGTATTAGAACACTTAGTAAAACAAGACTACGATCTAGTATTAATGGATTGTCAAATGCCTATCCTAGATGGATATGAAGCCACCGAAGAAATTCGTCGCCAGGAAGGTAACAATAAACATACAATCATTATTGCCTTAACTGCTAGTGCAATGAAGGAAGATTTAGACAAGTGTATCACTTCTGGAATGGATGACTTTTTATCTAAACCTGTACGAAAAGAAGCACTGCTAGAAAAGTTAGAACATTGGAGTAATCAAGCGGCTAAACAAACATCCCAGTTAATGTCAGACTCGAAGAAAATTCCCCTTGATATAGATTTATTAGAGGAATTTAGCGAAGGTGATTGCGAATTTGTCAAGCAATTGTTGCAAAGTTTTATAGAAAGTGTGCAAGAAAACATCGCAATAATCCAAAGTGCGATCGCCACAAATGATGTCCTGACAACTTTACATTTAGCGCATAAAATTAAAGGATCAAGTGGCAATATTGGTGCCAAGGAAATTAGCCATTTGGCTGAACAATTAGAACAGCTTGCCCGTCAAAAAAACCTAGCGGCAGCCCCCGCATTATTGATAGATCTAGAAAAGGTATTAGGGCAGGTGATTTCCTTTGTTGACACCTACCCTAATGGATATTCAACAGCCTCCAGCCCGACTCGATCAAATAGCATTGATAACTGATAATTGATAAATAAACGGCAAAAAGGGCAGATTTTATTACTTAGATATTGCACAATCGCTAAAGAAGTTAGAGGCTCTGCCTCATACCCTTTGTTAGTTGGTGCAATATATCAGTATTACTCTGCCCCTCAAGCAATCAAATTAAATTAGTATTTAACTAATTTAATTAACGACGTGAAAAGTTACGTGAGTTACCACCGTATCCACCACCACCGCTTCTTTCTTCACGGGGTTTAGCTTTATTAACTTTCAAATCGCGCTCCATCCACTCAGCGCCATCAAGAGCTTCGATTGCAGCATCTTCTTCTGCATCTGAACTCATTTCCACAAATCCAAAGCCACGAGGACGACCTGTTTCACGATCTGTGGGGAGTTGAACACGCTTAACTGTTCCATACTCTGCAAAGATATGGCTCAGGTCGCCTTCTTTAACATCGTAAGATAAGTTGCCTACATAAATTGACATAGAGTTTCTCCAAAATTAGAGGTTTGTAGAGATCTAGATTTCGGAGAGGAGCCTGCCAATACCAAAAGGAAAAAACCTGTCAATAAAAACAACAAACACTGCCGCCGAATTAATTCTCATCTATTAGATTAGCACATAAACAGGGCTTACGCATTTTATCTGGAAAATTTATGGTTGAAACTGGTGATGGCGGACTGGTGACAGGGAAAAAGCCT
>JBARVL010000620.1:0-12564 GCA_049646245.1 Crinalium sp.
ACATCACCGTTACCAGTAATGCTAGGGAGAAACGAGAATGAGCTTGAAACACTAGCTCAGAAGACTCTTGCCTTCACTACGAAATAGCGACTTCGTATCGCACTTTGATGTAGGATTTGAACCTACACAAATTGATGCCAGAATTGCATCAGTTTGTATCCAATTGCGCTCTCGTTAAATGTCACCCCATTCATCAGGTGGTTGAAAGTTTTCTAGTAAAATTTTGTGTTCCTGCACAAAATCGTCAAACGTGCTAAATTTTTCTTCTCCTTCTGCCAGATCATCATCTTCAGCAAGTTCTCTGTTGATAATGTCGTCGTCAGTTTCGATATTTTCTGGTTGTGCTGGTAGTAGTGGGCGGAAGTCGTACCAAGTTACACCGTTTGCGGTTTTTTCTGGGTTTGGTGGTACCATTCCTGAAGGAATTGTTACTTTTGTTGATCTTTCTTGATCTTCGTCGTCTAGCCATTCCAACTTTGCGTACCCAGCACAAGTTTTTCCGCCTTCAATGTTAGGATCTGATTTGGAAACGCACCGTAGCATTGTGAATTGACGTTTCAAAACGTCGAACTTACCATTACCTGCGGATCTTCCACCAAAGCAGGTCAAAGTTTTACCATGTGAGGTAAAAATCACAGACATATTTGCCTGTCTCAAAAGCTGGGTACAAACTTCGATCAAAGCCGTCATAACATCGAGAGGCATTTTTGCTTCCCAATTAGTCATTTCATCGCAAAGTAGCACCCAGTGTTGTTCGCTGAATGGGTTGTAATCCGAAGTTCCGCTTAGTCTTAGTCTCCGATTTGCTTCATCAACAAATCGCATGATGCCATCAGCAGCATCTTTGAAATTTATACCTTTTCCGTAAGTTTTTATCCCTTCAAAAAATTTCCACTTAGCTAGAGGATTTACCAGCAGTACTAAGTGACCTAATTTCATATGCTCTGCTGCTAACCAACCTCCTTTACTGGTTTTTCCACTTCCTTGACTGCCATAAATTAGTAGGGTAGGTATGCTTAATAAAAGGCTTCTAATTTCTTCAAACCTGTCTACATTTTGAGCAGGTTGCAATGCTGGTGCATTCCCAGGATTGCCAGGATGCCTAACATTTCCAGGGTTATTAGAAGCAGAACCCGCATTTGGTAGCTTGGCATATTGCAGTGGTAAACGTTCTGTTGGTGATTGTGTGTCAGGTTGTACTTGTCGTTGTTGTTGCTGTTGATTGGGTGGAGCTTGTCTTTTCCCTTGTTGATTGGGCTGAACTTGTGCAGGTGGTCGTTGTTGATTATTTGCAGGATTGCGCTGCGGAATTTGTGCAGGTGGTCGGGCAAAACCTTGTCCTGATGGGACTTGCTGTTGTGTTTGCTTTTGCCTTAAATTTTGCCTTTGTTGTTGATTTGGTGGTAGTGCGCGTGTAGGTGCAACTGAATAAGGAAGCTGCGGGTACTCATTTGTTTGAGTAAAGTTAGGTTGTTGAAGACCACTTCTCCGCTTGTGGTCTTCAATCCCAGCAAATATGCCTCCAACACTGCCGATTACTGCGATCGCACTACCGCCGAACATTAGTAATGATTTGGCTGGTTCTTGTACAGGTTCGTTAACAATTACTTCTTCAGTACTGTAAGGGCTAACGGTTGTTTTAACTGGAGTAGTAGCGAAACTCGCACCTAGAATTCCTATTCCGCTCAACAAAGATATAGGTGCGATCGCTAATTTCGCTATGGTTGATAGTTCCATTTTTTAATTGCTCCCCTGATCTTTTTTTTCCTTTGCTACCTTCTTAACTTCTGGTTTTTTTTGAGTTGGTTTTTGTTCTTTTTGGTCATCTGGATTCTTAAAAAGTTTCTGTCCGTATGTATCGTAACTGTTCAATTCATTGGCGACTTCAACCCAACCTTGAGCGCCTAATACATTTGCTTGAGCCGCTTTTAAGTTATTTTGATGACCTCTGGTGGCTACCGCGATTTCAGGCATATTGAATGTTTGAAAACTTGGTCGTTGGCTTGCTTCAATAGCTAATATTTTGACAAGTCCAATCGCTACTGTTAGGGCTGGATCAAGCTGTGTATATACTTTTTCTCCTGTTAGGGGATCTTCATAAACTATGGCAACGCTACGTCCTGAAGCACCTAAATCAATAAGTTTTTGAACTTCGACTCTTGAACGCTGGATTAAAATTTCTTTTGGTTTATCTTTGGTTAATGGATTGTTACTTGCCTGTAACTCTTTTATATCTTGATTAAACTCACTTGCTGATGTAAATACGGCTCGTTGTAGTAATCCTGGGTTGGTTAATTCGCCGGGACTGTAATCATATTTCGTGACTGCTACTACTTCAGCCTTTTTAGCTTGCGTCAAAACTTGGTTAGCTTCATTGATGTTTATTAAAGTTCCATCAACAGGAGCAACAGCTTGATTTCTTTTGCTTTGAGTAGTGGCTAATAGTGCGACTAGCAATATGGTAAATACTCCTACAATCCCTGCCATTAACCAAGAATTTGTTAAGTAGGATTTCCAGGGATAGCTTGCAGCACTATTAGGGTCGAAATAGGGTACTGGCCCTTCTCCTGCCATCCAAACCATTTGTGGAGAGCCAGCAGGTTCTTGATCAAAAAGCTCGTAATCAACATATTCTTGCTGTGGTCTTTCCCCTAAATCCAACGCATCAGCGTAGCGATCGCGATAATTGAATGGATCTTGTGGTTGTTGTTGTGGTTGAGGCATCGGTTTAATTGACTAAATTGGTAGTGCATTCCTGACTGTTAATGATTTCTGTTGGTGAGGAGGCGACAGTGGTGACGTAGGATGCAAATGCCTAGTGTGACTCCTACTACTGTTCCACAAGCCCCTGCAATTAATACCTGTGATAAGTTAGGCGCGTCCTGTGTGACAGCTAGAGTCATTGTTGTAGTAACGGCGGGAACCGATACTGATGCTGCAATTCCTACAATTCCCGCACTTCTCATGTAATTTGCCGTCGAAGCTGTGGTCATCTGTCGCTGATCAGAAACCCAGTCGGCAAGTTGGCTGTTGTAGTCGAGTTGGGACTGGAAGTAACTGCCTGCGGCAGTACTTTCAATGGTGCTGTTGTACGGGAGGGAGGCAATTTCTCCTCTACTTCCGTCGAGGTAGTATCCACTGTCAATGTAGTCGCTAGCATACTCTTGACCGATTTCAGTTTCCTCGCTCCACTCGTGGACGGCTTTCCCAGCAGTGTTGTTAGTGTATGTTGGCTGCTTTGAGTAATTAAGCCCTCTAATGCTTTTCTGGTGTGCGGATTCTCCCAAGCTCTTGCCCGTCCTAGTAATGTTTTGTGGATCAAATCGGCTTCTAAGGCCGCACCAAGTAAATCCCCAACGACAGTATTTTTGTTAGCTTCACGTTGCAGGATTGCTTGCTTTGCAGTATCAAGCGCATCAACTGTCTCCTCTTCTAGCTCGTCTAACTCAATATCATCATCAATAGTTGATGCACTTTTATTTGCTATTTCTGAGGTATCAGTTTTACTGCTGTTTGTTGGTGGTTTGTACTCGGCAATAAATGTAGCTAGTTCAATAATTGGCTTTGAATACTCGACTGCGATCGCAGCCAGTTCCTTAGTAGCAATACCCGCAGTTATCTCGGCTCCGTCATTTAGCAGCGCGTGCTTGACCGTACCGGACACTACAATTTGTCGTCTCTTACTGACGATTTGAAATCCTAACTTGCTGAGGGCTGAACGTAATTCCTGTTCTGTGGTTTTGATTGAAGTGGCTAAGTCTTTAACTAAAAATTCCATGATTTTTTTCCTAATGAATGTAAATGAATTGGTTAATGATCGTTAAGCTGTTTTATTTTTTCTGGCTCTTGTTTCAATTCGGGCAATAGTATCCAGCACAACGGGGTGTTGGTTAAATTTAGTTGAAGTTCGGAGGTAATCAATTAGAGGGATTTCGGTGTACTCAGCTAGTAACTTTTCAAACGACCCATCTTCTGTGAGCATTACTGCGTTCTTAAACTCATCTTTGCTTACCCTTAAAATTTTTAGAGCAATCCAAAACTCGTCTAAGAGGATGACATCTTTAAGTTTGAAACATCCGTCTGATTTTGGTCGGTCTAATTCTAGAAATTTCTGCCACTCGCAGAAAGTTCTCTCATGTATACCGTCATATCTTGCCCTCAGATTACTGCGGGTCGGTCTGTTATCTACAACAGATGAAGTGATATTTCTAGGTTCCAAAATGCTTACAACATTCGACATTTTTAGTGCAGTATGTTAGTAGACTTTTCCTGGCTAACTCATTGAGATCGAGTTGCTCTTATATCGGTAATTGATTGGACTACTTTTAGCTAACTGGTTGTGATCTAGTCAAGATTAACCAGTCACCTATTGGGCTAAAAACAGTACTTAATTGGTTGCCTAGTTTACGTCAAATAGTCGTTAGTCAGGCATTAAGTAGGCGTTAATCAGGCGTTAATCGGTAATTGATTGGTAGTTAACTAGATCGCCAGTGGCAATACTTATCTGCTTCTGCAAGATCCGGATAAGTATTGCCAGTCAATTGCTAGTGGCGATCTCCTTCCTACTTCTTAAATATAAGACAGGTCTTTTTAAATGTGAGGTCAACGTCCCCTGTTTTGGGGACATCTTCTTTTTTGACTGTACGCTCCCATAAAAAAAGCCCGCTTAGGGCTATTATTTTTAGATATAAGTTACTTGAGTCATGTTTACCATTGGCGTTTGAATCCTAACAGTTCGGCGTTTTTGCGCTTGAGCTTGCTACTTGGCAAGTAAATATTTAATGATTACGATATTTTCAAGGGATAAAGAAGCGATCGCGCCCAATACTGCTAGTTAGCAATCGGGGAAATTGATGGGGAATCTAAACTGACGACGCATCAACCACAAGAGGTGAAGGCAACGTAGGTACATTTTGACAACATAAGGACATTCGTAATATCCGTATAGCCAGTTTTCTACACTGCTTTCGCTGCTTTGAGTTAGTGCAGAAATTGTAGTTTTACAAGCTGTAAGATAGCCTTTTGGTCGTCTTTTATCTTCGGGTAATGGTGCTTGAATATCAGGGTGAATAATGGGAATCCAGAATTGACACCAATCCTCAAGTTCCATCGGCTCAAACATCATCAAGGACAAACGCCTGTTATCGGGTTGGCGTTGAATTTCACCTTGTAGGAACCCAACCATTACCTTTGGAATTCTAATTTTATTTTGGGTGGCGCTCCTCGTTTGTAGTTGCACAGGCTTTGATGCTCCAGCTTTATTAAGATGAATATTTTAAAATTAATAAAAGTCGTAAGTTTTCTAACTGGAGCTTACGACTGTATTGGCAAATAATTAGAGTAAAAGTGTTACATTCCCGATGGTGGCCCAGCTTTAACTGAGATATTGGGACTAACTTCTAGCCAAAGTTTTGCTCCAAAATTTTTGGCATTACTGGAGTCAAGAAATTTTCCTACTTCAATCACTACATCTCTACCATTTTGGCTTCTATTAAACCAGGATGTTTGGCAGATCATAAGTGTTGCTCCAGGTGGGAGACGACTTTGTACCGCCATTACTTTGCTGATATCTCCTACCTGAACAAACCAACCTCTTTTAAATTCTGTCTGATCTAATCTGCAAAGAGGAATTTGAACAGGTTTTTCTGTAGGATTTGTTCTAGCTGGGGCGGTATTTAGCCCCAGCAAGACTGCTATTAAGGGAAGTTTGAATTTACTAAACATGGTATTTTTGTAGTTGAATTTTTGAATTCATGCAAGCTCCCAATAAATATGGGAACTTGCACTTATTCACTTGACTATTGGATCGTGAAAGGAGCGCGGTTTATGTAAAGTTCCCGCCTTCCGTTCCCACGATTGGGGGATTTATCAGTCTTGTTGCTGGTATTCTTTGCAGCTTCAACAACAACTACATCTAAATTGTTAGAAGTCTTTTTAGTTGCTGCATGAGTTGGAAGTGAGAAGAAGTTGGCTAATATTGCAACCTGTAACGATATAACTAGCCAAAACCTAGTTACCATAAGAAGTGCCTCCTTTTTTGTTAGGTAGGACACCCCTGGATTAGCAGTCTCCCGGCTAAGTTGATCGCTGATCTAGGGGCATCAACGAAATGTACGTGACTGATCCGTTACTGGATTACGGAGTATCTGTAAGTTGGATCTTGCTTGTTTAACACTCCGTAATCGGTTGTTTCTACTTGATGCCACCCTTCCCGCAACTTGCGTACTATTACGACCGTGCTAGTCAGGGTCGAACTAGGTGATCTCATCGAACTAGGTAATCCCAGTTCAGAATAAGAAAATTGGATGCGATCGCCTGCTCGAAGATTAGCCAACATTTTTTGTGTTGACTTGGTTTCAGTTTCAGTTGCCATAACAATTAACCTTTGCTAATTGGTTTGATTGAGACTGTTAGTGCTAGAACTGGTTAGAACTCTAAAACTAACTCCTCATCCTGTGGTGCGATCGCGCCACGCATATCAGCGATAAAGGCTTTTAGTGCATCTAGTCCTGTAAAGCGGTCGCCGTTGCTGTTGCGATATCCTCGTCCAGTCCAACCTGTCCAACCAGCTTGTTCACCAAGAACTTCACCAAGTTCTAAAGTTAGTGTTTCAACTTCTGGTGAATTAACTGATGCTTGTTTGAACTTTACAACTTCAGCTTGCTTCCGGTTAAGTTGCTGTTGCAGTGCTTCTACACTTTGTTTTAGCTGCTTATTTTCATCAACGCTTTGTCGATACTGCTGTAGTTCAAGATTTTGCTGTTCAACTTTTTGGGTCATTTCTTCCAGCTTTTCTACTAATGGCGAGTATTTTGCTTCCAAATCAGTATTGATAGCTTTCTCTGCTTCTTGGGTGAATGTTTTTTCCCAACGACTAGGGTTAGCAGCAACATCCGCCATGAACTGTTTGAGGCGCTCATTTTCTGCCTTGATTGCTTCCAACTCATTTTCTAGTTGTTGAACTTGGTTGATTTTCTCCTTACTTGCTTCCAAGGTTTTCAAGGTTTCTTGGTATTTGGTAGCTAATTGTTGGGCGTGGTTTTTAGCTGCATTTAACTCGCTGGCTACTTCACGTTCAACTTGGGAACGTAATTCACTTTTGAGTCCTATCAATAGTTCAGTGCGAATTTGTTTTTCCCACTCAGCTTTCATTGCTTCAATTTCAGCGATTGTGTAAACTTTCTCACTGTCATTGCTGCCATTGAGTGAGTTAAATGAGTTTGATTCAGTGTCATCACTAGAATCAGAAGCACTACCTTCCTCACCACCACCAGAACCACCACCAGAGTTTTTAGCTTTGAAGCCAAAATTGTTTAAAACTGATTTAATGTCATCTACAGTTACAAATGGCTCTTTACCCTCACCAGTTTTGCTTGCTGCTAGTAATTGAGCTTGTTCGCGAACGCTTTCTTGATCTGACTCTGACAAGTTATATAAAGTTGTGATTTCTTCCCAGTCGCTTTCAGTCGCTAAAACTAGGTTCTTTATCTGGCTGGTTTTAAATAAGTGCTTGTTTTCGCTGCCTTTTTCTGCGATCGCATCGAGGAGAATCCACCAACCATTGGGGTTATGCTTACTCATTACTGTCCCAACATAACCTGCCCAATCGCGATCGCTTGTGACTGTAATTCTGTCACCAACAGCAAGAACAGGAATTTCGGAACTCCAATGCTCTAACTTTTCAGGCGCAAATTTATCTGTTTCACCTGTGGGAAATTCTAAAGTGATTATTCCATCATCTGCTACGCCAACAACTTTACCTATTTCACCTTTCCAAACATCGCGTTCAACTACAACTGCGTAATCATCAATCTTCAAGTTTTTGGAATCTAATGCTCGTTCGCAACTTTTACCTGACTGCTTGCCACGAGCTACCAGAGCCATCATGAAGTTCTTTCCAATTGCAGAAGCTACAGGCAACTTGGTAATAGCTTTGTGACTCCAGCCTTGGATATTGTTTGGTAGCCAATCCTGAACGTGCTTGGGTAGCTTCATCCACCATTCCGCTAATAAGAGTGCTGAACTCGCCCAACGCTTGCCGAATCCGCCCCAATCGCTACTGTTCAACCATTTCCTGAATTTACGTTCACCAGACTTTTCACCATGCACTGCATACATGGAGATTTTGAGATCAATTAATTTGCGTCCTTCTTCCACCATTCCCAACAGACTACTTTTGATAGTCGCGAATGAAGAAGTAACAACTGATGCGGCGGCGGCTTCAATTTCAGGGTTTTCTAATAAATGCTGGTTTCTAACTTTCGGTTGTTTAACTTTACGGGTTTTGGGTGCAACAGACGTAACAACGGTTTCAACAACAACTGTGTTAGCAACTAGATTTTCAGTGGTAACAGTCATGGCTTTGTCCTCTGTAGTAGTAAGGTGGTTTAGGTTTTTTTGTAAATTTAAAGCTGTTAAATCAATTTCTGAAATTTGAACAATGAACGGTTTGATTGTTTCTGCGAACTGACAAGTCAGCGCTTGCGCTATCGCTTGTCCTAGTAGACAAGGAACACCGTTGCCGATTGCACTTCCTGCACTCCAAGCTTCATCTGGCAATTGGAACCAATCTGGAACTGAACACAACCTAGCAGCGCCGCGTACCCCCAAATTTATCCAGTTACCGTTAGGTAATCTGATGTTGATAGCGTTATCTCTGCTGCAATGCCGTTGATCTAGCCAGATACTCTTGCGAATTGTCCAGCAAGGAGCAATGGGCGATTTCACATTTGGCAATCCCCAGGGGGCTACTCGCTCAATCAATAGTGGCTCGCTTAGAATACAAGCACTTAATCTTTCAATCTTTGCTAACTGTTTTTCAGTTGGATAAACAGTTTCAGCATCTTTAAGTAGGTCAATTACTGCCTCTAACCATCCAGTTTTAATACCTGTTGGTTTAGGTAATGGGATGGCAGGTGCATTTAGGGTTGCGATCGCTACAAATCTTCTTCTGTCTTGGGCAACACCATAATCCGCAGCGTTGACAACTCCCGAAGTTATGCTGTATCCCAACTGTTCTAACGTATTTCCGACAATCTCCCAGGATTGTGAGCCAACGTATTCTGGTACGTTTTCTACAATAAATATCTGGGGTAGAAAGTGCTGAATTGCTTTAGCTGCGCTCTTGGCTACATCTACATCTAAATCTGTCTCCTTTTGCTTAGGATTACTTTTTGAGAGGTTTTTGCATGATTGAGTTAGTACCAGGATGTCTGGACGTTCTAACCCTGCGAAACCTCTTTTGGCAATTTCCTGTAGGATTTGCCGAATTACTTTTGAACTAAAGTTGCGTTCGTAGATGTCTGCGATCGCATTACTTAGCTTTACGTCACTTGGGTCACGGTCGATATTCCACAGACTACGGATACCAGCCGCTTCAAACCCAGCCGACATAATGCCAGCACCACCACACAAATATCCGGCAGTAGGGGCATTATTAGGTAAGTTTGGTTTTTTTACAGTTGCCCAGGATGGCGGTTCAAGTGTAAAGACACATCCGGCTACAGAACGGCTAGCCAAACCGCCTTTAGCTGACGATTTGTCGGCTAAAGGCGGTTTGGCAATGGTTGTAGAGGCTGGATGTGCCATCTTATAAATTCACTTCTTCTCGGCTTGATTTGTATTTGACCTAGTGGCGATCGACTGGGGTATGCTCGTCAATTGCTTTTTGTACGGATTGTGGAATTACTCTCCTTGAAAAATATGCGGAATCCTGATTTGGGATGCCTGACTAAATCCAGGTTTTTGGCTTCTGCTTTGGCTTTTAGCTGATCGAAGCTTAGACTTTCTTGTCTTTTTCGTGCTGTTGCTAACATAGAGGTGGTTTCTCCGTTATTTGTTTTTCGGGGATTTGCCCCTTTTCCCAGATAGTCGTGCAAGATTTCACTGGGAAAAGGGGCTACCTTTTTAGGGGCTATGCTTATATTATCATTGTAAAACAAATTGTACAATGAATCGCACAATTTATTTTACTTATACATTCGCTGTTTTTACCACATTAAGAATGTGTCAACAATTTCTGGGTGTGATAATTTAGAGTTATGAACGCAAAGTAAAGGTAGTTGTGTAGGTTGAATGAACGTAAAAAAGAACGATTAGCAGCCTTGGCGGTTAGCTTGAAAGAGTTGCTTGCATCTTCTACCTACAAGAGCGTAGCTGATTCTGTAGGTATCTCTTTGCACGTTATCCACAGGATGCAAGCTGGGGCTGTATCTTCTCTATCCCATGAAAATACTAAGCAGCTATGTTCTTTTTTAGGTATTCAGGTAGATGAATTTAAAAGTTATCTTGATGAAAAGGTATCAATAGTCACAATTACCCGTAATTTATCAAATGCCGTGATTACTGAGTCAAAAGAATCATTAAAAGCTTTGGAAATTTTAAAGGCGGATATCCTGCCTAAATTAAATTGTCCCGATTCTTTGGAGGCTATGAGGGTTATACAAATTCATTTTTGGGCTATGGCTGATGATTATGTTCTTGTAAAGCGAAATTTACATGGTGCTTATTCGTCAATTGTGCCAACAATCGCTGAATTACTCCAAAATAAAGATTTAGATTTTATTGCAAGTCAAGTGAACTTAGATCTGGGGAGGTTGCAGGCGATCGCGAAGGGTGAAGAGCCTAGGTGCGAAGAGCTTACTTTATTGGCAGCTTCATTAGGTATACCTATTAAGGATTTGGAAGCTGTTAGGGAGGCGCAGTTCGGTAAAAGTTCTCGACATAGCTTATCTGGAGAGAGAAAAGATAAATGCGCGACTTAGGATTGTTCCCAGGCTGTCTGGGTTTTGGAGTTTCGGAAAATACTGTAATAGTTAGAGTGTCTGATTGGCACGATGCTTGGAAATTGAATCAGTCATATCTTAAAACGCTTGCTGGTTTTGCTTCATTTATGGGTCTAGACCAGATAAAAATTGTTCATAATACGCCTGGAAAACCGAGCATTCCTATACTCGCTTCAATGGCTGATGATTCTTTTCTAATATCTCAAGAACGTCAGTATCAGCAGTTGATGAATATAATATCTAATATTACCACTTATGAAGAATCTGATCAAGGAGGGTCTATGGCTTCAATTAGTATCGAGCAAGTGAAGGAATTTATTGGGCAAGAGGACTGCGATGCTGAGTTAGCACAGATGGCTTATAGCGAAAAAGACTATCCTGTCTGGATTGTGGATCAAGCATCACAAGAAGTTTTATTAGCGAATCGAGTTGCAATTGCAGCTAACTGTAAACCGCCTAGAGAAATTCTAATATCGGATATTTCAGTTCTATGGGAAGAAGATGCGTTACGAAGTTTGACCGATTTGGTAACTGTTGATCGACAAGTTACGGATCACACTAATATTGGCTGGCGCTGGAAGAAGGAAGATGATAGTTCAATTTGGGTACGAGTTAAACATGAGTTTAATGTTGACTATCATCTTGTTAATTTCTAGGGATTGCATTGTCGATTTGAGATTGTCAAAAATGCTGTGCCAGTTTAAATACCAAATTAATAAAATTACTGATTTTTCTTTTATTAATTTTAATTTAGTTTTAAGTTCTAATTTCCGCTCCATTAACTATTTAGGCGAAGAGTGTCGTTTAGCTATTGTTTTAGAAGCTGTTGATACGGGAAAAACAGTCGGTAGTTGAGTAACTATACTTTGGGGCGCGTAAACTCATGCAATTAACATCTAATATTGTTGAGGTAAATTCTGAGCCTCAACTATCAAAATATCTGCCGCAGTTAATTGAGCTTTACAAGAAGGTTTTTGCTGAACCGCCAGAATATCAAGTTTGGAGTAGCGAAAAAATAAGAGAATTTTTCGATTCTTACCTGCACAACGGTCATTTGTTTGTGGCATTTGATTTAGAGTATGAGCCTATTGCTTTTTGTGCTATTGTTCCCTTCATTAAAACTAAGGTTTGGGACAGTCAAGTAAGTGATGGTAACTTAACTCATACTTTAAATCAAGAATTGCTACAAGATAGATTTGGGATTGACGTTTCAGATACTTGGTATATTGCTGATTTAATTGTTGATGCTAAGTATCGTCGTCAAGGATTAGCTACTGAATTGATGAAAACTGCTATCACTGGCAAGCAGTCTGTTATTTTACGAGTTTCCTTGTGTAGAGAAAGCGCGATCGCGCTATATAAAAAATTAGGTTTTAATCCGATGAACTTGTTTCAAACTGCTAAATATAAGCAAGTGAATGGTGGAGTCAAAACCTTTGAAAAAATGTTGATGCTTTTTAATTAGTTAAAATAGTTAGAATATTTTAATAATCAACCAAAAGACGGAGGTTTTCGGAATTATAAATAAGATATTGAATATTGTAATAGTTGTGTTTTGAAACTATTTATTAATTTTTGATTATCTTAACTAACTTTTGGAGCGATCACTATGAAAAAACTTAAAAATAAACAACAACAAGTTAAGAAAAGTAAACAGCAAAAGCATAAAAAATAGGCTCTTCCGTACTTAGTATGCTAAATTATCAGGAAAATGCCAAAAAAGCAAAGCTCGCAATTCAAAATTGTTGAAGTTTCTAAAACCAAAACCACTACGCTTCAA
>JBARVL010000621.1:0-4546 GCA_049646245.1 Crinalium sp.
TGCTTTGTTCCACCAGATTTACCACTAAAAATCATGGGATCTTCTTTGAACCCTGGATTCAGTGCGATCACTGAACCACCCAAAGCAGCACCACTGCTACTAAAAATTAGAGCTATGATACTTGGAACAAGTATCCAATATTTTTGTGCTTTCATCGTGCGATCGCCTGAGCTACTATAGGATATTTTTGAGCATAAGCTCCCTAGTTTTATAGATGCTCTCTTCTCAACAATTGTTCCTAAATAAATAAAGACAATTGAAAGGGAAAAAGGAACCATAAGAATGAACATTTTCTCTTTTTGCTCTCCCCTCTCCCCTTTCCCCTATCTTGGGCAACAGTGCAACTTAAATGACCGACAGCTTACCAAGTCCCCCGAATAGCAAAAGTAATGCCAGGGGTTTGCATATTCACAAACATAGTTTGACCATCCGGCGAAAAGCAAACTCCGGCAAACTCGGATGTATTCAAAGCATTTTTAGCAAACTTATAAAGTGTGCCACTAGAAGTGATGCCCAAAATAGAATCTGTGCCGTCTCCGTCTTCGCAAAGGAATATATCTCTATTGGGGTGGAGAACAATATTATCTGGGTTATCTAATATCCCAGAATTATTGGGTTCAATGTATAACTCAACAGTATTACTGGTAGGACTGTAGCGCCAGATTTGCCCATCTCCAGAACTGCCGCCACTTTTACAAGTAAAGTAGACATAACCACTACCATAAAAAATTCCTTCACCACCGGAAAATCTCGCCGCACCTTTGTTGTAACCTTCTGTTCTAACAGTGTCATTCTCAGGATCTGGGGTGTCAATTTTTACCCATTCCGTAGCTTTGGGAGTATTTTTGGGAAAATTAGTAGCAGTGTTTACTCCAGGTGTACCAGTAATTTTTAAAGCATACAAAGAACCTCCGGCGCTTAAGTTGTTTTGCACATTTGGAACAAAGCGGTAGAATAGACCATCTCCTCTATCTTCTGTGAGATAAACATCACCAGTATTAGGATCTACAGCCGCCGCTTCGTGATTAAAACGCCCCATTGCTGTTAGTGCTACTGGAGTTACAAAAGTAGTAGCACTACTGTCCACTTCAAAAATATAGCCGTGTTTTTTGTTGCCAACGTCAAAAGTTTCTTCGCAACTCAGCCAAGAACCCCAAGGAGTGGAACCGCCAGCACAATTAAGGTAAGTTCCAGCTAGTACACCATAATGGCTGATTAATGTATTATTGGGGGAAACAATCAGCTTGGTGCAACCGCCTCTCCCCTGAGTGTCGTACTTTTTATTATTAGGTGTTGCCAAGCCATTGCTGGAAGTTGGAGCGAGTTCGTGATTGCGAATTAAAATTGTGTTGCCGTTTCCACCATCGAATGCAGCCATGCCGTCATGACCTCCTGGCACTTTATAACCATCATTCATGGTTTGACCAGTTTCAGAAAGCCTCACATAAGTAAATCCAGCAGGCAAATCCAATACACCTTTGGGATCTGGTACGAGATTTCCATAGGGGCCAGCAGCGATCGCTTTTTTGGCATAAAAGGCTTCTAGAGAAGATAACGCGACAGTACCCGCCGCAGTTGAACCAGCCAAGGCAAAAAACTTCCGTCTTGAGAATGTCATAAATTGTAGAAAAATTCAGTAATATTTATAGCGGTCAGCAGTCAGCTATCTGCACCGTCAGTTTTTTTAAAAGCCAATGCTTACAAGGGTTTCAAAATAAAAAATGCCCTAACCTCCCTGGCGACTGCTATATCTTTTGAAATACCAACTTACTAGGTAGATAAAAAGTTGGGTTTTTCTTACCCTACAATAACGTTATAAGTTTGAAAAAACATTATTTTATTAATAACATTAAGTTAAATTTAAATTAAATAGAAGTGGGAGCGATCGCGTTCATTTATGAAATTGGTATAAGTCTTGTTTAACACGGGAATTGATTACTAACCCATTTCAACCATTGCCCCAAGGAACTGAAAGCATTTAAACGATGTAGTCCAGGCGCTCTCCCACTCGCTAAACTATCAACTGAACGCAAGGCTGCATATTGTAACCCCAAAAAGCTATCAACTGGAGCATAATAATTACCTAATGTTGTTGCGCCAACCGCATACATTCTGCCTTTTTCGTTACGCATTTCTACTAATTCAAATTCCTGCGAAACTACTAAACGTCCTAAGTGATTTAAAGGTAAGTTGTAGTGAGTTACTAAATCATCAAGTAGAGGATTAGTTTTTACTTTGGCATCAAGACCTGTAGCATCAATAATAAAGTCAGCTTCTAGGCGCATTTGTCCTTTCATGCCTTTTTCTTGAATATAAGTAACTGTAGAATTATTATTAGGATTGCGTTCTACTTTTTCTACTTCACCAAAGGTAATTTGATACCAACCTTGATTGATTCCTTCTTGAACAATTCTTTTCCAATCTCCTCTATCTGCGGTAGTAGTTCCGCCCCAGTCTGCTAATAAGCTTGGTCTTGTTTGTGGATCTGCTTTTTCTAAAACTGCCTTAAGTTCACCACCCCACGTAGCTTTTGGCCAGTTAAACGGTTGAAATTCATAGTGATTTTCTACTTGACGTTGAGATTTGCCAAATTTGTTGCCTTGGGGTTTAGGCGATCGCATTAAATGCAATAATGCAATATTCTGGTTATGTTGCCGTGCTTCATTAATACGCTGCACAATTCTAGAAGCAACAATTCCCCGACCACGAATTAATACAGTACCGCCATGACGTTCTAAGTGTTCATATACGTGATGATGGTCTTCGTAAGCATTAACTACTGATAGAAAATCTTGTGTTTGTTCCCGATACGCTTGCAAATCTGGGAGGAATTGAATAGCAGGATAACCTGTTGCTAAGTGTACGTTACGGGCAATCAAAAAAGCATAGTTGTGTGGTCCTTCACGGGAATATGCGATCGCATATCGCCCATCTGCGGTTTGGCGAATTGCCCGCACTCTGGCATAACGAAACATTTGCAACCAACCAATTCTAGCCGCTTCTCTGTCAATTGAATCAAATACATTTCCGGCACGCGGTGTGTAAGTATCAGCAAACGTAGGTTCAGAAAATACCTGCCACAAATATTTCAATGCTGTATTTACTTGCCCCTTAAATACATCGTGCCAAGCTTCGCGCAAAGCATAACTCGGCCATCCCCAAATATTATCTGGGCAAGAATCAGAGTTTGATCGCAACCGTTCATGTAAAGGTATTTGAGAATTTAAACAAAGTCTTTTATAACGGGCATAAGGTTGTTCTTCCATTCCCAATGCTGCTATGTGTTGAGACTTTACTCCAGAAATTCGCAACAAATCTACCCACACAAAACTACCTAACCCAGCCCCAACTGTGGCATAGTCAATTTCATCTACTGGTAAACCAGTTGCGTGTAAGTCTTGTACCTGGACTTGCAATGCTTGAAAAGCTGCTGGTGGAAAACTACTTCCTGTTGGTAGGGGTTGAGGTGCAGGTTGATTAAGTCTGGGGTCTGGTATATTTGTGTCTGGATTAAAGAAAATCTGCGAATTGCCAGATACAGGTACTTGTTGTGTCGGAAGTGCGGCAAAAGTTACTGTGATTTGGTAAGCGCCTATTTGGAGTGTGTCACCACTACTTAAACTACTCCGCATTTGGCGTTGACCGTTGACAAATGTACCGTTGCTGCTGTTTTGATCAATTACTACTACCGCACCTTGTTCTAGGTCAATTAAGGTATGGAATCGAGAAACTTCGAGACTGTTGAGAACCACCCGCGCAGCGCGACGATTGCCGAATTCTGAGGGCATATAAGCAAATTCTCGCCCCAGAGCAACGGGGATATTGAGATTTGGCGATCGCATTTCTCCTGTCGTTGGTTCTTCCCAACTCAAAGTTATTTCCATAAAACGTTATTGGTTATTGATAATTGTTAATTGTTTATTAAAACGCTTGCCGCCGCCGCTAATGATGTACCACACCAAGGACATCCTAGTTCTAAGCGTATATAAGGTGAAGTTTTACTACATTTAGAATTTGGACAGCGTAAACCATAATCTTTAGTTATTGGAAGCTGTGGCTGATTAATACTATGGGTAGGTTGTGGCGGGATTACAATTGTCGCGGGAACTCCAAAGGAAGCAAAATTAACTGCTACAACTGTCAGCGCTAATTGTCCTAAATAAATAGTACTACCTTGCCTTAAAGACACCTCGCCAGTAGTAATAACTTTACCATCTACCACTGCTGGATTAGTTGAACGTAGGTTACGCAAATAAAAGTTTTGTTGCTGAAAATTAAAAAATATTTCTATATGTAATCCAGATACAGTCGGATCTGTTAAAACTATGTCGCAACGGGCTGGATCGCGACCAATACGCACGGTTCCAGGATTTTTACTTGGCTGTTGAGCAACAATGGTTTGACTTCTGTGCTGATGTTGTTCTGTCCATGTTAAAGTTAGTTCAGCCATAATAAGTAGCTCCACTTAATAAAACATAATATGGTGGCAAGCAGAGGGGCAGAAGAAGCAGAGGGGCAGAGGGGCAGAGGGGCAGAGGGGCAGAGG
>JBARVL010000622.1:0-4283 GCA_049646245.1 Crinalium sp.
CCCTCTAGAAATACCTTCAACTACTCCGGCAAAATTTGATGATAACTCGCTCAAGATTAGTGAGGGTCAAATTATCCTACAGTCAAACTTGCAGGATGAACTAGAGAGCGAAATAACCGCAGCGCAAACAGAATTAAATAGATTAAGTAAAAGCTTGTCAATTAATTTCGATAATCAAGATGTTGGCATTGTTTATCTACATTTAGGACGCTCGGATTGGAGTATTAAGTTTACGTTTGGGGGGATAGTTTTAAATACTTCGGAGGATATTGTTGTTGATACGCAGGAAGTTTTTGCTTTGAAGAAATGTTTTGAGAAAGTTAAATGGATTGAGATTAAGGGGAAGAGATATGCAGCTACGGGTTATATGACGCAGATTGGGGGGATGTTGCACGCGGAGGAGTGAGGGGAGGGGGAAAGGGGGAAAGTCAATAATTTTGCACCACGATAGGTAAAATTAGTTATGATCTATTTAAATGTAGTTAATTAAATTAAGATAACAGAAATCATGGTTACATTAGAAGAAGCCATTTTGACAGTTAACCAACTTCCTTTTGAACAAAGAGAAATGTTATTAGAAATCGTTAAAAATCAAATGATTGAAAGTCGTCGTGAAGAAATTGCTCAAGATGCCAAAGAAGCGATATCTTCTTTTCATCGGGGAGAATTAAAGCCTCAACCTATAGAAAATATTATTTCTGAATTACGAGCAACTTTAAGAGAAGATTAATCAGTTCAAAAAACCTTCATTGTGATAATCCAAATTTAGCCCGCACTTCTTCAACTGTTTTAACTTTACCAGCTTCACTATCTACTAAACCTGCTTCTACTGCTTGTCTGACATAAATTTGATACATTAAATCATCCCAAGTCGAATTTTCTGGTAGTTTCTCAATTAATCGTTGCGCTTCCTGCTTGATATTTCTGGTATACATACAATTTTCTTGAAGATAGTCTGATTGCTTTATATTATAGATATGGTCGGGGCGGGTTTAATTAAGATATCTGCAAATGCTGGATTGGCTTGGCAAAGGGTTCCTACAGTAAAATACTATGATGGTTAAAATAAACACATATCTTATTATGCTTCTTTATCCGCAAAATTTACATCTTGATAAATATCAACCAAACCAATTTCAAACTCAATATGCTGTAATTTTACAAGATCATTTTCAGATTTATATTCCCTAAAAATCCATTCTCCCTCATGGGTTTTACTATACTGCATAACTTGATACTGATTTTGTTCAACTAAAAGATATTCTTTAAATTGAGGGATGGAACGATAAAAAGTAAATTTATCACCTTGATCGTAATTTTTGGTTGATTTAGATAAAACCTCAACAATAAATAAAGGATTAGTAATGGTTGTATTATTTTTACCTGTATAGATAGGATTTTCCGCGACTACCATCACATCAGGATAAGTATATTCTCGGTATTGAGGAATCCACAGGCGCACATCACCAATATAAACCCGATATTGCTTACGTCTGAGAGCATACAATAAAGCAGCAGCAAGATTAAGCGCAATTTGATTATGATTAGTAGTACCGCCAGTCATCGGGATAATTTCTCCATCGTGATATTCACTTTTATAAAGTGCTTTTTCTTCTAGTTCTAAATATTCTTCAGGGGTATAAATACGTTGATGAGTTTGTACTTCCATATTATTTGCCTCGGCTGCGTTGATTAATTGTAAATATTTAATGAAAATGACCTTTTGTTTAAAGCAGCTTAAATAATTATATTGTAGCAATTAAATATCCAGGTTAAAATAAATACATATCATCATAAATTTCAGTGATGTTACTATGAACATAATTGAAACTACCACAAATCAAAGCGCGAAAACTTCCTTATATGAACAAGATTTTTGTTTATGGATAGAAACTACTGCTAAAATATTACGCGATCGCAATTTGAACGAATTAGACATTGATAATTTGATTGAAGAAATAGAAGCGATGGGTAGGAGTGAAAAACGTGAGTTAATTAATCGAATCAGAGTGTTAATCGAGCATTTATTAAAATTAACATATTGGCTACAACAGAAAGAAGAAAATCAACGCGGTTGGTTAGAGACGATAGTAGAACAACGGCGGCAAATACAGGAATTATTAACAGCTAGTCCGAGTTTAAAGCGTTTGTTACCAGAGGTTTTATCAGAATGTTATATCAAGGCGCGAAAAGATATTTTTGTTAAGACAGATTTAACAACAGATCAAATTCCTTCCGAAGCACCATTTACCGTTGAACAAATCTTAGATTTTGATTATTTGCCTTTGTAAAGTGGTGACTACAGATGTCATGTGTAGGGGCGGGTTGACAAAACAAACCACATATTTACAGATATCTTAATTAAACCCGCCCCTCCAACTTCTTAAAAGTTATGGAACCAACATCTTATTACAAAGTCGGTGGTAGCTTAAACCACAACCACCGTACTTATGTCACCCGTGAAGCAGATATCAAACTTTTAGAACTCTTAAGAAGTGGCGAATATTGTTTTGTTTTAAACAGTCGCCAAATGGGAAAATCAAGCTTAAGAGTGAGAACCGGAAAAATTTTGCGATCTTCAGGCATTAAATGTGCTTTTATTGACTTAACCATGATTGGCAGTCATGTCAGTTCCGATAACTGGTATAAAGGTATAAGTTATCAGTTACTAGATAGTTTAGAATTAGATCTAGAATTAAATTTTAATCAATGGTGGCAACAACGCGATTATTTAACACAGCCACAACGATTATATTATTTAATCAAATCAGTAGTTTTAGAACAAATATCCACAAATATTATAATTTTTTTAGATGAAATTGACAGTTTAATTGCAATTGAATTTAAAGATGACTTTTTTGCTTTAATTCGTGCTTGTTATAACCAACGGGCGGAAAACCCTGATTTTAATCGTTTAACTTTTTGTTTATTAGGTGTCGCCTCACCAGCAGATTTAATTCAAGATTCAAAACGTACACCGTTTAATATTGGTCGTTCGATAGAGTTAACCGGATTTACTTTTGCAGAAGCTAAAGACGCTTTAATTCCTGGGTTACAAACTTGTTTAAATTATCCTGAAGAAGTTTTACAACAAATTTTATCTTGGACGGGAGGGCAACCGTTTTTAACGCAAAAGGTATGTAATATAATTGTACAATATGCCGAGGCTAATTTAACTGAGATTCAGCCAATTATTGAGAAATATCTGATAGAAAACTGGGAATCTCAGGATGAACCAGAACATTTGAGAACAATACGCGATCGCATCTTAGCATCCGAAACTCAAGCTATCCGTATTTTAGGATTATATCAGCAAATTTTAACTCAATCTGTTGCGTTTAATACCGACACATTGAAGGGTGCGGCTACACTAACAAAGCCTGCCTACGCAGGCTTAATTGAATCTTCAGATGATGAAGAAATACGATTAAGATTATCTGGTTTAGTCGTTAGAAAAGATCATCTTTTACAACTTTATAATCCCATTTACGCACAAATATTTAACAAAAATTGGATTAGCCAACAATTATCTAATCTTCGTCCTTATAGTCACGCTATTAATAATTGGTTAAAAACTCAGCGCGATCCTAATTTGCTATTGCAAGGACAATCATTAACTAATGCTTTACTATGGGCAGGAGATAAACGTCTCAGCGATGAAGACTATCAATTTTTAGCTGCTAGTCAAGCCGAACAAGATAGGCAAAAGAATCAAATCTTAACTCAGGCTAACCAGCAAGCTAAACGGATGATTCGCAAAGGAATAATTATTCTTAGTTTAACATCTTTAATCGCTGTTATTCTACCATTAATAGCAAGTATATATGCTCAACAGCAAATTAAAACTGCTCAAGAAACAAATAGATTAGAAAAATCAGGTGTCAAAGCTTTAGAAAAGTTTGAATCTCAGCAAATCGACGGTTTAATTTTAGCTATTAAAGCAGGGCAAGATTTAAAACAATTGAGCAATAATAAGCCTGATGTAGCAAATTACCCCACAAGTAGCCCTGTTTCTACCTTAGTTAATATTCTTAACAATATCAGTGAAGAAAATCAGTTAGAAGCACATAGAAATGCCGTCAAAGTCGTTAATTTTAGTCCAGACAATCAAATTATTGCATCTGGAAGCGATGACGGTACAATCAAGATTTGGAAACCCAAGGGTGTACTCCTTAAAACTTTAAATCAGGGTGGTAAAGTTTACGGAGTTAATTTTAGTCCTGATGGTAAAATAATCGCTGCGGGAAGTGATAATGGTACAATCAAAATTTGGACGTTAGATG
>JBARVL010000623.1:0-7576 GCA_049646245.1 Crinalium sp.
CTACCCCGCACACCAAACAAAGTACCAACAGCATCCAAAAAAATCACCTTTGGTAGCTGCATCTCTACTGGCGTTGTAATTGTGGCAGCACTGGCAGAAGTTAAATCGCTTAATTGTGATATTTCAGTTAACATCTGCATACCCTGCGACAGCACTTTGCTTACATCTGCGTTCATCTGCGTTCATCTGCGGTTAATTATCTAAAACTAAGATTAGATTTGTTGCATAAGTTTTACCCCACCCCTACCCTCCCCTTATCAAGGGGAGGGAGTAAGATATTCCCCTCTTTATAAGGGGAGGGAGTAAGAACTTTTCGCCTTAATCAGAGGAAGGAGTAAGAACTTCCCCCCTTAATAAGGGGGGACTGAGGGGGGTAATTTTGGGATTTTTACAAACAGTTTATGGTTAAAAATTGTTGCACCTTCTTAAAATACCCACAAACACATAGCAATTCAAATCAGGAACTTAAAAATTTGAGCAACGGTTGAGCAATCCAATTAAAGCCAACCTTCAATTGATGATTAAGCGACGGCATCCGATATAGATAAGCTAACCGCCGAGCAATATAAGCAAAATTACCCTCTAGCTTTAAACCCAAACCCGACAACGTAGCATTATCCATCCCTAAAGTCATCATTTCCCCTAAATTTTGATAGCGGAAAGGTAATAACGGGCGATTAGTTAGCGAAGCCCAAATATTCCAAGCAGCAAAATCTGACTGTTGAAAAGCAGCTTGAGCGGTTGCGGGTACTTGTTGCCCTTCAGCGTCCCGACAATCTGCTAAATCCCCCAAGGCAAAAATATCTGGATAATCAACAGCTTGCAGAGTTGGCGTAGTAACTAACTGACCGCGTTGATTTTGCTTGAGAGGTAGTGTATTAACTACTGGTGTAACTTCCGTACCAACTGTCCACAACACTACATCAACAGGAATAGTATCTACCTGTCCTTTGTATTCAAGTGAAATATAGTCTTTTCCAATTGACTCAACGGAGGTTTCTAAATCTATCCAAATTCCGCGTTCTTCTAAAGCTTTACGTGCAGCTTCGCGGTTAAACTCTGGAGAAGTGCGGAGAATTTGATCGCTTAGTTCAATTAAGCGCAATCTTCCCCGTGTTTTCAAGCGTTCTGCCAATTTACAAGCTAATTCTACCCCGCTATAACCAGCCCCAACAATTGCAATGCGAATTTTATCTGCTTCTGATTCTTCTAAATATCGCAGACGTTCTTCTAAGCGATAAGCATCGGGAATGGCACGAAAAGGAATAGCATACTCGCTTGCCCCTGATACCATATCTAAGGGTGTTTTTCCGCCTAATGCTAAAACTAAGCGATCGTAAGCTAGTTGATTACCATCTTCTAAATATACTTGATGAGCTTCTACATCAATGCCAGATACTACTCCCTGACAGAAGCGTACACCTGTATTAGCCAAGATTTCAGTAAATGGTGGAGCAATTTCCCAAGTTTGCAGTTCCCCCGTTAATAGTTCATAGAGAAACGGGGTAAATAAGAAGCGATCGCTATGATCTACTAAGATTATTTCAGGTTTTTGGGATTTTTCCCAAGGTAGTTGGCTTAAGCGCAGGGCAGTATAAAGACCCCCAAAGCCTCCTCCGAGAATACAGATACGTGCGGATGGCTGAGTCATAATTAAATGGTGATGTCCTAGCAATTAACAATTAACAATTAACAATGACCAAGTATGATACTTTCAAACCGTTTTATTGAAGCTGTTGCTTTTGCGAACGAATTACACACTAACCAAAAGCGCAAAGAAAGTGATATTCCTTATATCGCTCACTTGTTAGCTGTTAGCAGTATTGTTTTAGAACACTCTGGATCTGAAGACGAAGCGATCGCAGCTTTACTCCATGATGCCATAGAAGACCAAGGCGGTGATCCTACGCGCACAGAAATTCGTCGTCGCTTTGGGGAAAATGTTACAGATATAGTTAATGGTTGCACTGACTCCGATACTACGCCAAAACCTCCTTGGCGACAACGCAAGGAGGCATATATTGAGCATATTCCCACCGCATCTCAATCTGTGCGTTTAGTTTCTGCTGCTGATAAACTCCACAATTCTCGCTCAATTCTTAATGATTATTACATTGTCGGAGAATCAGTTTGGAATCGCTTTCAAGGAGGTAAAGAAGGCTCACTGTGGTATTATCGTTCCTTAGTTAAAGCATTCCGTCAAGCAGAAGTAACACCTCTCATAGAAGAATTAGATCGAGTCGTTACCCAATTAGAACAGTTAGCATCTAATTAGATAGCTATGCTTAAACTTTCAACTTATTTAAAAAACCTAATTTTTCAGCAATTCCCCATTATTTGCACGTGGGCAAGATGCCCGCACTAGATAAGCCTTATATAAAGATCAATTACGTGCCAGAGGTAGTGCAAGCGTCCCGCTTGCTTGTTTAAAATTGATTTTCCCAGCAGCATTAATTCAAATCTACCTAAAATTGGCTCCTAATAAATTTGATTCCCTGACATTAGTACCAGCAATATTAGCACCAGCTAATTCAGCACTTACCAAATGTGCATCCTTAAGATTAGCATTGTTTAAATTTGCCAAGATAAAACTGGCATCACTAGCAAAAACTCCAGTTAAGTTTGCGCCTACTAAGTTAGCACCAGCTAAGTCTGCACCCTCTAAATTAGCGCCTTCTAAATTAGCACCTGCTAAGTTAGCATTCCGCAAGTCAGCACCGACTAGATGAGCGCCACTTAGATTGGCTCCTGATAAATTACACTCAGAGCAAGTATTAGTTTTTAGGAGGTTGATAATATCGTCTGTTTGAGTAGCTTGAACAGGAATTGCTAAACCAATTGCGGTCAATATAGTTGTAATAGCCAGAATGTTGTTAATTTTCATTATGCTTACCTCCAACCTCGTTGGAATGTAGCTAAAGTATCTTATATTAATTAGTATGGTTTAAAAGAGCAGCGATCGCCCTCAATCACAAGGCATAAAACTAGCTATTCAATTAGAGGCAATTAGTTAAATAATTTAAATAATAATCTCAATAAAAAATAAAAATCATCCTTACTTTATGTAAGGATGATTGGCTGGTATTAATCTCGGCGTTCCTCGTAATCGTCAGAAGATGTGGGGTCTAATTCCCACCTGCGATCATCGCGTTGTTCTAAAATTTCATTTGTACGCAGAAAAGTTCGATCATCCATTTCTAAACCAACAGCCGCGCCCAATTCATCAACAATATTTTGATCTGGTGTGGTAACAGTTCCACCAACAGCTTCATCACCTACCATTGCTGCTTGCTCCCAAGCAGCATCAACATCACCACCAGTTAACTTAGGACTGGTAGCATTGTACTGATCCATTTCATCGCGCAAACTGTGTCCACCCAGATTGAATCCTGGCTCTGAATGAACGCCAGTTCCATAAGATTCAGTAATTTCTTGTGGTAAATCTTCAATAACTTCTTCGTCAGTGGTTTCTATAAAGTCTTGATCTTGTTTTTTTGTCATAACGCACACTTAAAAACTTTTAAACTTTTTCTCCAGCTTAGTTTTAAAGCAGTTAAACCTCTATATGACTTGAGAGCGAAATAACAATTGATTTGTTTATAACTTAGGATTGACGCAATACTAACAGCGACATAACTAGGTTGATATAAATGCCAAATTTATAAATTGCGATCGCAAACAGGAAATAACATGAGCCAAAATAATTCTACTAGCACCAAACGAGTTGTTATCCTTGTGGAAAAAATGGTTGAAGATTCCGAGTTTCAAGTTCCACATCAAGCTCTCAAACAAGCAGGAATGGAAGTTGTTGTACTCGGTTCTCGGATGAACGAACAATATCCAGGTAAACAAGGCAAAGTTTCAATTAAACCAGATGCTACCACCACCGAAGCGCGTCCTGAATATTTCGACGCGGTGATCATCCCTGGGCCAGTTACAGTCGCACTGCTTGCCGAAATAGAAGTAGATTTGGCACAGTACGAGCAACGGGTAGCTCAAATGTATCATTCTCTGATTGGCGCACAACCTGCCCAAGCAGCTAAACCAACTTCTGCTGCTGCTATGGGATAGATTAGCAGTTAAGAGTTTTTAACAATTTTTGAGCAGGCAATTAGCGCCTGCTTTTTTAATCAATACTTACAGGCTTAGGAAAAATATTACGCGGGGAGGATGTCAATAAACATCTGTGTCCATCTGTGGTTAAAAATCTCTTAAAATTATTGTTGGGATATCCTATAAAAGCCTATCCCAACAATAAATAATCTGCGTTTATCTGCGTTTATCTGCGGTTAAATTCTCTTAAAACTACTTTTCGGGTAAGCTGTTGACCGCTATATATTTAATCATGTTGACCTGCTTATCATATAAAAAAATAATCCCGTACCTAAAAAAAAGAGGTACAGGTTTTGGCGAACTGACAAGTCAGCCCTTGCGCGGTACTCCTAGGTCGTCGCTACGCGATCGCACAATTTTTATTTAAACTAAATTAGTAGCTATAATATTGCTACTAATTGGCAATTTCTAGAGGTCAGAACCACTAGCAGCTTCAGCGCCCATTGGTAATACTGCACCGCGTAAGAAATCAATTTGTCTACCAAAGTCCATTGACTCTAGCTCTTGCAACAATTCTTTTCCTTGTTGAGACAGTTCATAATTTGGAGGCATAGGAATGATAGTTCCCTTTTCCATACCTTGAGCTAGAAAATACCAAAAAGCCAGCTTGGTTTCAGGGCTTAGAGAACCATACTCGCGACTAATGAGAGTATCTTTATTTGAAGCGATATCCCGTTGAACTTGCAGTTGTTCTTCGTGGGACAATTCCTTAACTTGATTAAACAGCCCCTCAGCAATATCACTACCAGAGGCTCCTGGGGCTGCCGGAGTAATCGAGCTACCTAACTTTTCATAAACAAACCACAAGAAAGCTAATTGCTCATCTACATCAAAAGCTTTTAAAGCTTCTTTCCCTTGATCGTATGCACTGATATTGCTAGCTGTCATAAATATTTTTTGAATTCAACTATTTGAAAATAACAAACAAATTCAGGTGAGTTAAACCCACCTCAGACAGAACTAAGTAACCTTACTCAGGGCAGAGGAAATTAACTATTTTCTGCTCAACTAATATTTAGTTAGGGCGAAAGACGCTTAATTATCCAAGTTTGATCTTCTTGCAGGGAATAATACAAGCGGTCATGTAATCTATTAGTACGTCCTTGCCAAAATTCAATTGCTTGAGGCACAATTCGGTAGCCTCCCCAATGTGGAGGTCTGGGAATAGTTTGATTTTGATATATTTGCTCTAATTCTTGCAATTGATGCTCTAATACCTCGCGGTTATCAATAACCTGGCTTTGTTGGGATGCCCAAGCACCAAGTTGGCTTCCTACAGGACGACTGTAAAAATATTCATCTGACTCAGATTCAGCAACTTTTTCCACACTTCCTTCAATTCGTACCTGACGCTCTAATTCTGCCCACCAAAAAATTAAAGCACCCCAAGGATTTTCTGCAAGTTCTTGACCCTTTTGGCTGTTATAGTTAGTGTAGAATACAAAGCCTTGTTGATTGAAGTTTTTTAGTAGTACAATTCTTGATCTTGGCTTGCCATCTTGAGAAACAGTTGCTAAAGTCATGGCATTTGGTTCAGGCAATTGTGCCGTCAACGCTTGGTCAAACCACTTTTTAAATTGCTTGAAGGGATTAGGGTCAACATCTGTTTCTAATAGTCCTGATTTAGTGTAATCCTTCCGCAGGTCAGCAATTGTTTTATCCATCAATAATCAATTAATAATTAACAACTAACAATTTTGTAAAAACAGTTATTGTTTATAAAGCTATTATATAGTAGATGGTAAACAAATTCAAGATTTAATAAATTAAATTGTTTGTATAAAACATGGGGCTGTTGAAAGCAGTCAACTTCAATCGTGTAAAATTATTGATTGATAATTGTTGATTGATAATTGTTGATTGATAATTGATAAGCGATCGCCTATAATCATCAACAATTCTTACTCCCACAAGTAGCGGTAAAATGGGCAAATTACAGCAAATAAAGAGGACTTAGAGCCAATGCGACAAATTAATTTTTTAATTATTTTTGCGATGGGTTTAGCCTTGGTTTTATTTAGCTTGCAAAATACTCAGGCTGTCCCTATACAAGTTGTCCAAGGTGTCCAAGTGCAAGCGCCTCTGTGCATTGAACTGATTTTTGCAATGGGTTTGGGAGCGATCCTGGCGTGGGTTTTTAGCGTATGGGCAAGGTTTCAGAGGATGCTAGTAACTCGCTCAGAACAGCGCCAAAAACGTCAGCAAGAAGAACGCATTCAGGAATTAGAGCAAGAAGTTGCCCGTTGTAAAGCTGAGTTAGAACTACAAAATCAACCAGCTAATTCTGAGTTATTACCTCAAGCCACAATTGACGCAGAAGTATTAACCCAATCAAAATAAAGCGATCGCTCACCCATGACGGCAATATCTGAGCCAGAAACAATAACATCTTTGAAGGATCTAGGAATTTCCTTGCTAATTGAGTTAGCTCAAAATGGGGAAATTGATCCTTGGGATGTGCAAGTGATTGATGTGATTGACCGTTACTTAAGTAAGTTAGCATTGGCGACTGATACAAATAATGGTCGTCGTGATGCTGATTTGTCGGAGTCTGGGCAAGCTTTTTTGTGGGCATCTATGCTGGTATTACTCAAAGCTGACACCTTGGGACAGCAAGAACTCGGTGATGACATAGAGCTAACAGACAGCGACGAATTAGTTGATAATTGGACACAAAGGCAATTACCAGCTAATTTAGAACGCTGTCTGCGACGCAGAGCAAGTGGACAACCACCCAAAAGACGACCCGTAACTTTACAGGAGTTAATTCAACAGTTGCAGGAAATGGCTTCTGCGATCTCCGAAAAAACTCCTCGTCCTCGGTTGAAACGACCGAAAAATCAGTCTCTTGCTCAAGCAACCCGTGCGATCGCACTCCTCGCCCATAACGAAAATCTGACAGAAATTGCTAGTGAACTAGAGCAGTTTTTACTTTGTCAATGGTCTGAATTATCTCAAGGTCAAGAGTGGTTAAATTTAGACCAGTTAGTAACATATTGGTCTGGTATTAAGTCAACAGATGCCACTAAGCATAATAATGCTGAATTGACTCCTACATCTACCCACGACCGCGTGGGAGTATTTTGGGCGCTGCTACTGCTTTCGGCTCAGTCTAAGGTAGAGTTATCCCAAGAAGAGTTCTATCAAGAAATTAAAATCCGCACTTTTTGTGCGGAGGAGGAAGTAAATTTAGATAGCTTAATATATAGCGGTAGCCACATAGGTGAGGACAAAATTAATTCTGAAACCTTTGGTAACAAAGCCGCGAGAAACAAGCTGACACAGGGATAGCTGACTGCTGACCGCTATAAATCGCAAATTTGAGGAAAAATTTTGATGAAAGCCATGATTCTGGCGGCTGGTAAGGGTACTCGTGTCCGTCCTATTACTTACACTATTCCTAAACCATTAATTCCTATCTTACAAAAGCCAGTAATGGAGTTTTTACTTGAACTATTGCGCC
>JBARVL010000624.1:0-2788 GCA_049646245.1 Crinalium sp.
AATTACGCGCCGACGCTAACGACGCAATTAATCGCTGGAGTAATCAACTCTTAGCAATGGCGCAAGCAATGGCAGTTAGAGATGTACAAGGTGCGATCGCGATCGCTAAAAATATCCCCCCCAGGACAGATGCTTATGATAGCGCCCAACAACAAATTAAAGCTTGGCAGGGGTCTATCCAACCGCTATCATTGCCATAAATAGAAAATGCAACTTCACAATTTATCTGTGTGCATCTGTGTTCATCTGTGGTTAAAATCTCTTAAAATCACTTTTCTGATAGGCTCTTAGTAGAAAATTAGCTTGCTTCAATTTGTCTAACAACTGTTAGTGCTGAATAGCTAACCCCTGCCGTCCCTTCACCAGGATGGGTAGAATCACCTACTAACCATAAACGCTTAATAGGCGTACGGTTAGCAAAACCAAATGGCCCAAAAGTGGAAACTCGTTGACCAATACCACCAACAATACCCTGATCTCGACCAGTAAAGCGAGCAAAACTGCGGGGAGTTGCTGCTTCTATATATACTATTGTTTCTGGTGTTAAGTGGAAGTATTGAGCAAGACGAGCGATCGCTTCTTCGGTATACTGCTGTTTTAGTTCCTCATAATTCTCACACTGCCACCAAATATTTGTATCTGTAAACGAAGAAGCAATAATTGTAGCTTTCCCTGCTGGTGCGCGACCATCATCAGGTTTACTTACCGATACAAATAAAGAGTTATTTTCCCCAATTACACCATCGTAGTCATAAAGAAACTGCAAATGAGGCGGACAATTAGAGGGAATCGCACTTTGATCAACCCCTAAATACACTACAAAAGCACCTGATGCAGGTGGTAATTTATCCACGCGCTGTTGATAACCTGTTGGTACTTGTCCCAACAACTGCACCAAATTTTGTGCAGTAACATTAGCAACTATTTGATCTGCGGGTTCCGTCCAAACTTCTCCCGTTTTCTGGTTACGAATCACAACACTTGAAGCGCCTGAATTTTCAACATTTATACCTTCAACAGTATGGCGCATTAATAGCTTACCGCCGTATTTTTGTAAAGCTTCAACTAAGCGATCGCTCAATACCTGCATACTACCATGAAGATGATACAATCCTTGAGGTGCTTGAGATACACCCAAAGCTGTAGCCGCGTATAACAACGCAGTTTCTTCCGCACTTACCTGAGAATAAAGTTTTAATTGTAAATCTAAAAACGTTCTCAATCGCCGATCATCACCTAGTCCATATAACCTGAGTGCATCGCCTACAGTTAACAAAGCAAACGGCAAGGTAATCATCGTATTAGGACGAACCGCCGACACAAGTTGCCACAAATCCCATAAATTGCGTGGTGGTAAAACAGGGTCACGGGATTGAAATTCAAAGCTTACTTCAAATAACTTAGCCAACAACTGCCAAAAAGGTTCACTACCTGGAAATTGACGTTGCCTTTCTATCTGCCACTTTTGCGGGTCACGCCAAACATTAATCGGTGTTAATTCACCAGGTAAGTAAACAGCACAACCTGGATCACAGTAAGTTGCTGGTGGAATTTCCACCTCTAATTCCTGAAAAATCCGATAGTGAATGCCACCAGGTTCCAGTCCCGCTACCTGAGTTGCGCCAACATCAAAAGTAAACCCCTGACGCTTGAAGGTAGAAGCACATCCTCCTGGTACTAAAGCTTGGTCTAAAATTAACACTTGATAGCCACGACGAGCTAACAGCGCCCCTGTTGTTAAACCACCAATCCCAGCCCCAATTACCACCACACGGGATTTATTATTACCAATAGAACTGCTGGGCATGAATCTTCAGCGATCAGTCATTCGTCAGTAAGCTCACCTGTCTATTGTGCCAGCAAATTTTAAGTTAGTGAAGTACAAAATTTAACCCACCCGTACTACTCTTGCCCCCTCCCCTTATTAAGGGGAGGGTTGGGGAGGGGTGTACTAGATTTAAATACAAAGTGCGATAAATTAAAAATGCCTAATTTCTGTGCTATTGCGGTTTCACTACTAACACAGAACAAGGAGCATCAGCAACTACTTGGCTACTAACAGAGCCTTGTAAAATTCGCTTCATTCCTGTAAGTCCACGACTACCAATCACAATCAACTCAGCCTTATAAATATATGCCAGACGGATAATTTCTTCTGCTGGCTCACCCGTGACAATTTCTAGTTCACTCTCACAGGGAAGTTGAGCTTGGTAAGATTCTAACTTTTTTTCAATTTGTCGATAAGGTAACTCCTCTGATTGACTGTGAGGTCGGTCTGCTGCTACATCTACCTCATATCTATTAGAGGGCATAACATGAGACAGAATAACTTTAGCTGTGGGCTGTAGTTGCAGTTGCCCTAATTGTTGAATTACGCGCTCTGATAGTTCTGATTCGTCAAGAGCCACCAAGATAGTTTTTAGCACCACTTTTCTCCTAAAGAGCGATCAGCACCAGAATCAGCTTTTAGGATTGTCGCTCTAAAGTCAATATTTTGGCTACCAAAGCGCAAAAAATTAGTTAGTAGTTCATAAAATGTGGCAGTCATAAAACGGGTTAAGGTTCGCTCTTACCTTTGAAAAATTGTTTCATCGCCGACTCTTAAAATATGAAAAATTCCCAGAACTTCCGCGCTTTAAAGCGGATGACGATACGCTTCTAGGTACTGGTAACTGGTAACTGGTAACTGGTAACTGGTAACTGGTAACTGGTAACTGGTAACTGGTAACTGGTAACTGGTAACTGGTAACTGGTAACTGGTAACTGGTAACTGGTAACTGGTAACTGG
>JBARVL010000625.1:0-16709 GCA_049646245.1 Crinalium sp.
CTGACTTACGATACTGGGGGAACACAAACAGTAATTGCTGTCAAACCTGATATTACTGAAACACAATTAGAAGCAACTCTGCGTCAAGCTGCGAATAATTTGTTTTCTTACGGACGTTTAGGACAAACTCAAACTCACCTAAATATCCGTGCGCGGACAATTATTCATCCTACTGAGGGTGTTTCAGAACCTTTATTGCTGGGTGAGGCAAAGCGATCGCTTGCAACTCGTGACGATGATCAGTTATCGATCAAAATTTATCACGACAACTTTGCCAAACTGCCTCATCCTGATGCTTAGAATAATCAGATCCCTAACTTAATTAAATTGGGCAGGACTTACGCATCATTAACGCTAAAACAAGCGTTTCAGCCGTTGCTGATCCCCCTAAATCCCCCTTAAAAAGGGGGACTTGCGTAAGTCCTATTGGGGATCTAGTTGTTCAGTGAACCTTACGGCATTTCAGATGGAAGGCTAATTTAAGAGGATGAGGATATAGTGTAATTGAGGTCGCGCGAACTTATATATATGCCCTATCAATCCTCATCAGCCTTATCTAGTCAAACCTCTAACTCGTTGCTTTGCCTGACAGTAGCGCCATCTCAAGTGCTGCAAGGTACAGATGCGTTGCAACAAGCAACAGTGGCGATCGCACGCTTAGGTAAACGTCCCTTAGTTATCCGAGGCGATCGCACTCTTGCAGACACGCCACAATTTCAACCTTTACTAACACAGTTACAAGTTGCGGAAGCGGCTTATATTCCCGATTGTAGTGAAGCTAGTTTAGAATCTTTAAGACAAGCGGTAGCAAATCATCAAGCTGACTTAATTATCGGTGTTGGTGGTGGTAAAGCATTAGACACAGCCAAATTAATTGCTTACCAATGTCAATTACCAGTTGTAACTATTCCCACATCAGCCGCCACTTGCGCTGCTTGGACAGCACTTTCTAACGTTTATTCTGACGATGGGGCATTTTTATATGATGTTCCTCTACCTAAATGTCCTGACTTACTAATACTCGATTACAACTTAATACAAACAGCCCCACAGCGTACATTAGTAGCTGGGATTGGGGATGCGATCGCCAAATGGTACGAAGCATCCGTTAGTAGTGGCAATTCCGAACAAACCTTAATTATTGCCGCAGTCCAACAAGCAAGAGTTTTGCGCGATCTTCTCTTCCAAAAATCAGCCACAGCACTCAAAGAACCAGGAAGCGCAGTTTGGCAAGAAGTAGTCAACGCCACTGTCTTACTAGCAGGTGTCATCGGTGGTTTAGGTGGGGCGCAATGCCGTACAGTTGCAGCCCATGCAGTCCATAACGGCTTAACCCACCTACCAGGAAGCCACAACGCATTACACGGCGAAAAAGTTGCCTACGGAATTTTGGTACAACTGCGCCTAGAAGAAATGGTACAGGGTAACAAACTAGCAGCAACCGCACGGCAACAATTATTAAAGTTCTATGCTGAAATTAACCTACCTCAAACCTTAGATGATTTAGGTTTAGGAGAAATCACACTAACACAGCTACGTCACGCGGCTGAAATTGCCTGTAACCCTAACTCCGACATCCATCGCCTACCATTTGAGATTGTGCCAGATCAATTAATGGCAGCAATGGTATCTACAACAACACCAGTCGAAACGGGACGTTCTAATTTAGGCATAGCAGCAATAAATAGCACCGCAACCCAGGGACGTGAAGACGCGGATATTTAAAACTTATATATCTTAACGGTAATATATCCGTTACATCCGTTAACTACAAACAAGTAATATATCCGTTACATCCGTTAACCATCCGTTGCCAATGACTTTAGATTGGATTACCCCAGCAAAACGCCTCTCTGCCCTCCCGCCTTATGTATTTGCCCGCCTAGATGAACTCAAAGCTAGTGCGCGTGAACAAGGGCTAGATTTAATCGACTTAGGAATGGGGAATCCTGATGGATCAGCCCCCCAACCAGTGATTGAATCTGCGATCGCCGCTTTGCAGAACCCCAATAATCACGGTTATCCCCCTTTTGAAGGTACTGCCAACTTCAGACGCGCCATTACCACTTGGTATAATCGTCGCTACAACGTAAAACTCGATCCAGATAGTGAAGCGTTACCTTTACTGGGTTCAAAGGAAGGTTTAGGTCATCTTGCCCTGGCATATCTTAACCCTGGCGATGTCGTATTAGTCCCCAGCCCTTCTTACCCTGTACATTTTCGCGGTCCTGTAATTGCTGGCGCTACTGTCCACAGTATGATCTTGAAGCCAGAAAAAGATTGGGTAATTGATTTATCTGAAATTCCTGATGATGTAGCTAGACAAGCTAAAATTCTGTTCTTCAACTATCCTAGTAATCCTACAGGGGCAACTGCACCCCGCGAATTTTTTGAAGAAATAGTTGATTTTGCTCGTCATTATGAAATTATGCTAGTTCACGATTTATGCTATGCAGAATTAGCTTTTGATGGTTATCAACCAACCAGCTTATTAGAAATTCCTGGTGCTAAGGAAATTGGAGTAGAATTTCATACCCTATCAAAAACCTATAATATGGCAGGTTGGCGAGTTGGTTTTGTTGTTGGAAATCAACATATTATCCAAGGATTACGGACACTAAAAACTAACTTGGACTATGGTATTTTTGCTGCTTTACAATCAGCAGCAGAAACCGCTTTACAAATGCCCGATGAATTTGTTAATCAAGTGCAAGATCGTTACCGCGAACGTCGGGACTTTCTAATTGCAGGGTTAGAAAAATTAGGATGGAAAATTCCTAAACCAAAAGCAACAATGTATTTATGGGTTCCTTGTCCTCCAGGGATGACTTCAACTGATTTTGCTTTATCAGTATTGCAACAAACTGGAGTTGTTATGACTCCTGGTAATGCCTTTGGTAGTGGTGGCGAAGGGTATGTAAGAATTAGTTTGATTGCAGAGTGCGATCGCTTAGGTGAAGCATTACAGCGTTTAGAAGCAGCCAATATTCGTTATCAACCCGCAGCACTTATTGCCTAGCTAACGCAAGATGGCTTTATGTTGCATTGGTGGAAGTGCGATCGTTTTCAGGTTAAACTTGGGAGCGATCGCACTCATAGCTGTCTGCACCGTCAGCTTTTTTATTTTTCGCGCCTCTACATTTTCCCACTAAAAACTGTAAATCTACAATCTTTATTTGTTACTCAACTAATTTGTTGTTATGCCTACCCCCCCCAATAGCACTTCTAGCCTTTCTTTCCCTGATAACTTTATAGATAAAATTATTTGCGGCGATTGTCTTCAAGTTATGCGTCAAATTCCTGACGCAAGCGTAGACTTAATTATTACTTCGCCCCCATACAATTTAAAAAACTCTACTGGAAACGGTATGAAAGATGGTAGAGGAGGTAAATGGGCTAATGCGGAGTTAGTAAAGGGTTATAAAGATCATAATGATTGTATGCCTCACAATGAATATGTTAATTGGCAAAGAAAATGTTTACAAGAAATGATTCGTTTAATTCCAGAAAATGGAGCTATTTTTTATAACCATAAATGGCGTGTTCAGAATGGTTTACTACAAGATCGCAGTGATATAGTAAGTGGATTTCCAGTAAGGCAAATAATTATTTGGCAGAGAAAAGGAGGTATAAATTTTAATCCTGGGTATTTTTTACCAACTTTTGAGGTAATTTACATAATTGCTAAACCAAAATTTAAATTAGTCCCTAAAGCTAATGCTCATGGTGATGTGTGGCAATTTACTCAAGAGATGAATAACCCTCATCCAGCACCTTTTCCTACAGCCCTAACTGATAGAATTATTTCTTCTACCAATGCTCAATTAGTTTTAGATCCTTTTAGTGGTTCTGGAACAACTGCTGTTTCTGCCAAGTTCTTAAAAAGACACTATATTGGTATAGAAATATCAAAAGAATATGTAGATATGGCTGAAGCGAGAATTGCAGAACCCGCCAAGTTTAGCACTTCTTATTTCAAATCCGTAAATCAAGAATACAGAAGTGAAAATACTCTAAAATTTCCTGATTTTCCTGATAATAATCAACTTTTAAATTAATCACAATATGCAACCTATATATACTAAAGAATTATTGATTCTTAAACTCCAAGAAATTAGAGATTTAGGATGGATATTAGGAGCTAGAGAAGGTAATCATGGAAGCATAGGAAATACTTTAGAGGATTTGTTGGGAATTGAGGAAAACAACTTACCTATACCCAACGCAGCAGAATGGGAATTAAAAACCCATAAGAAAAATAGTAAATCCTTATTGACTTTATTTCATTTAGAGCCTTCCCCAACTGCGCTTAAATTTGTCACAGGTATGTTAATACCGATATATGGTTGGAAGCACAAAGAAGCTGGTATTAAGCACCCAGAAACCGAATTAAGCTTTAGGCAGACAATATCTTGTTTAGGTAGAAGTGATAGAGGTTTTAAAGTTGTTGTTGATAGAAGTGAAAGAAAAGTTTTGATTTCGTTTGATCCTAGTGCGGTTCAACCGCACCATGCCGATTGGTTGCGACAAGTTGCCCTTAGAGGAGGACTTCAAGAATTATCACCTCAACCATATTGGGGATTTGATGACCTTTATCATAAAGCAGCTACAAAACTCCATAATTGTTTTTTTGTTTGTGCTGAATCTAAAAAAATTAATGGTCAAGAATACTTTAGATATTTTGAAATTTTGAAACTAATAGGTTTTGATCAAGAGAAGTTTATTAAGGCTATAGAAATTGGAGATATACTTGTTGATTTCGATGCTCGTTCTCGCAAAAATCATGGTACAAAGTTTAGATTTAAAAATGGGAAACTTCCCGAACTGTATAATAATGTTGAAATAATCTAATACTTTCAATGTTATTAATAACAGCAATTAAACTGAAAGCTAATACTAATTGAAAACGTAATTCTTAAAGGAGAAAGAATTGTTATTACTCCCTTCCCACTAAAAGATTACCGCTCGTATTCTTCCTCTTACTTGGCGTTCTTTGCGTCTTGGCGGTTATAAAAATAGGTATTCTTTAAGCGGGCAGGGAGTAAGTATTAGATAAAATCAACAAACAATATTTCTAATCTAAGAATCAATCACTTCCAACACAGCTTTAGGTGATAACTTATCTTTAAACCAAACAACTTTTGCAGGTACATTCTCAACCTTAACCCCTGCTTTCTCTAAATTCAGCCGTTCCGAAATAGCTAAAACTAAATTATCACATCCAGATTGGCGTACTTGTGAGAATTTTTTCTGTAAATATTCTGGTCGCCAATAACCGACAATTTCTAAGATAAATATGCGTCCATCTGGATGTACTAACCGAAAATCTGGAATCATCACACTACCAGGAATTGGAATTAAATTAACTTCTCTTTCTAATACCCAATCTGTTTTTAATGATTCCCAACGGTTAGCAAAAGATGCCTCAATCATACTATCATAAGGCTTATCTGGTGGGTAGTGACTTACTAAACCACAGTCAGAATTAAGACTAAATTTGCCAGTTTTCGCTTTACCTGTATAAAAATCACGATTTTGTAAAGTCGCAGCTAAACTCCATTTTGTGACGTGCAAAAGTGCTGGAATTAATTTTGCGATCGCCAATCCATATCTTGTACTAGGCTTAAATAAACTGGTAGGACCATCTACCGTAATAGTAAAACCATGATCCGCATCTCCTTCGATATAAGCCATTAATTGAAATAACTTCAAATATCTAAACAACAGCTTATACTCACCAGGAACATTACGGTGAGCATTTAAAGTTATATTACTAGCGCGGTAAAATACCCCTTGCACCTGCGATAAATTATAGCGATGCAACAACGCTTCCGCTACTGGTGCTTCAAATTGTGTCAAAATCCGATTATCGGGTAAATCTGCATATAAACCAGTGCGAATATGCACAGGTAAAACTTCTCTTTCTAATTCTTGACTTAGGATATTTGCTAAAGAAACAAGTGTTTTTTCCGATGCTTCCAGACTCGGAACAGAATTAGCAGCAAGGCTATATACTCTTTGTCTTAATTGTTGTGGTTCTAAAGGACTAATAATTTCAAACTTACTAAAAGCATCACTTTTTAGTAAATGCGCTAATCCACGAATTACCCTAAAATCAGGACGTTCACCTTCTATATCTAATAGCTGTTGATCTAGTTTACCTTGAGTATTGCCAACAGAAGATTGGAAACACTCAATTAAATCGAGTGCGATCGCAATATTATTATTATCTATCGTTAATCGCTTCGGTGCGATCGCCTCCCCATTTTGACGGTGTATTAGTAACTCAGTTGGTAACATTGCTAAAATTAAAGTAAAAAATAAGTATAATTACTCAAAGAAAATGTGAATTTATCATAATTCGTAGTTTTAACGGATGCTAAAGATATCCGAGAGTAGCTACTATTTAACAGATAATATATCTTATACATCATCTCTGACTGAGAGCAGTTCTCAGTTGATCATAGTGAACAAAACCTTTAACAAGAAGCAATCACAGATCGACAGAGTAAAAGTTAAGAGTTTAATCTATAAACTAGCTCAATTGCTCTATGGCTTAGTGAGTAGTTTTGCATCTGGAAATTGGTATGCCTAACTTGTTCAATTTTATAACTGAAAACCCATTTCTTCCCCACGGACACTGCTATCTTTGGAAACCTGGGTTAGTAGGGCTGCATATTATATCTGACTCCATAATTGCCCTAGCTTATTATTCCATTCCTATAACCCTGCTATATTTTGTCCGTAAGCGGGAAGATTTACCCTTTAACAGCATATTTCTATTATTTGTAGCTTTTATCCTTGCTTGTGGAACTACTCACATTATGGAAGTGTGGACGCTTTGGCATCCTAATTATTGGATATTAGGTTTCCTCAAAGCAATTACTGCCGCCATCTCAGCTTATACAGCCGTGAAGCTTGTCGCCCTAGTACCCCTAGCACTAGCTTTACCAAGTCATGCACAACTAGAAGTAGCTAACGTAGATTTTCAACGTGAAATTGCTACCCGCAAGCTAGTAGAGGAAGAATTACGCAAAAGTGAACAATGCTTCTGGAATTCCTTTGACAATGCTGCTACTGGACTAGCGTTAGCAGATTTAGATGGTCGTTGGTTCAAAGTTAATCGTTATTTTGGCAATCTGGTGGGATATTCTGAAGCAGAATTACTCGGTATGAATTTTCAAAGTATTACCCACCCAGATGATGTTGATACCTCTCTCAAAAATATACGCCTACTGCTGGATGGAGAAGTCAACTACTACCACCAAGAAAAGCGATATATCCACAAAAATGGACATATAGTATGGATTGTATTAAGTAAATCCCTAATGCGTGAAACCAAGAAAAGCGAGAATGGCAACCAACAAGGTAAACCTTTATATATTATTGCTCAAGTCCAAGATATTACTGAGCGCAAACTAGCAGAAGAACAGGTAAATAAAAGTTCCGCAGCATTGGGGGACTCAGAAACAGAAATGCGAGCTTTGTTTGCCGCCATGAGTGATGTTATTCTCGTTTTAGATCGGCAAGGAAACTACCTAAAAATTGCTCCAACTAATCCCAATTTATTATATCAGCCTCCAGAGGAACTGATCGGAAAAAATATCGACCAAGTTTTTGTAGCAGAAACAGCCATTTTTTTTAAAACTTACATTGACAAAGCATTAAATTTAAAGCAGCCTGTTAATATTGAATACAGCTTGCCTATTGATCATAAAATCATTTGGTTTGCAGCTTGTCTATCACCCATGACTGATGATACAGTTATCTGGGTAGCAAGAGACGTTACCGAAAAGAAGCAAGCAGAAGCGGCTTTGATTCAAGCTAAAGACCAATTAGAAATTCACGTTCAAGAACGTACTGCGGAATTACAAGAAACTGTAAATCAACTAGAGCGATCGCAAGAAGAACTCCGCAAAGCTTTGGAAAAAGAAAAAGAACTAAGCGAACTCAAGTCTCGTTTTATTACAATGGCTTCTCACGAGTTTCGCACACCACTAGCAACTATTTTCTCATCTAGTGATTTACTCAAATCTTTTGGTCATAAATTTAGTGAAGAAAGAAAGTTACAACATCTTAACAAAATCCAAACGCAAGTAAAAAACATGACTTTGCTACTGGAAGATGTACTATTTATGGGTAAAGTCGAAGCAGGTAAACTGACTTTAAACCTCACAATTTTTAACTTAGAAGTATTTTGTCGAGAGATAATTAAGGAAATATCTCTCGCAGACCGTAGAAAGCATAAATTGCTATTTGAGAGTCACGGAGATTGTAGGGATGTAGAAATGGATTGCCAGCTTTTACGGCAAATTTTAACTAATTTAGTATCTAACGCCTTTAAGTACTCTCCCCAAGGAGCAATTATTCAGGTAAATATTATTTGTAACAATGAACAAACTATAATTAATGTTCAAGATCAAGGCATAGGTATTCCTATATCCGAACAGCATCACCTTTTTGAAATCTTCCATCGAGCAAGTAATGTGGGTAATATCTCAGGAACAGGTTTAGGTTTAGCAATTGTCAAGCAAGCAGTAGAATTACATCAGGGCAAAATTTCTTTTGAAAGTGAGGTAGGCGTAGGCACAAGTTTTACAGTTTCTATGCCCACACATCAATCTAAAAATGTACTTACCTACTCACAAAGGCAGGATTAAATAGCTGGGTGGAAATAAACTTAAGATGATGATTAGTCATTGGTCATTGTTAATTGATTAATATGTTAGATCCTAATGAAATTGCTGTAGAATTCCGCGACGTAACTTATTGCCCAACCAAACAACCTTTGGTATCAAATCTCAATTTTACAGTTGACAGAGGAGAGATTTTAGTCTTACTAGGTCGTAGCGGTAGTGGTAAAACAACAACCATGAAGCTAATTAACAGTTTGCTGACACCAACAGCAGGAGAAGTGAGAGTTAATGGAGTTCCCACTAATGAATGGAACCCAATCAAATTGCGGCGTAATATTGGTTACGTTATCCAAGAAACAGGCTTATTTCCCCATTTTACAGTTGAACGTAATATTGGATTAGTACCATCTTTAGAAGCTTGGAAACCTAAACACATTAAAACCCGTGTTTATGAACTTTTACATCTGTTAGGTTTAGATCCAGAACAATTTGCACATCGTTATCCCCACGAACTTTCTGGAGGACAAAGACAACGTATAGGTGTTGCACGGGCGTTAGCTATTGATCCGCCTTTAATGTTAATGGATGAACCTTTTGGGGCGTTAGATCCCATTACACGCCTAGAAATTCAGCGTGAGTTTTTACGCTTACAACAAGAATTAAGAAAAACAATTATATTTGTTACCCATGATATACAGGAAGCGTTCACTCTCGCATCAAGAATTGGTTTAATGAATCAAGGAAAATTAGTAGTATTAGATACACCTGCTGAGTTTCTAAAATCTCAGGAACCAGAGGCGCGTGCTTTTATGCAATGTTTAGGTGGGATGGCACAAAACAATTCACTAGGGAGTTGACAAAATTGCAAGACTTCTTCCTATTCCGTTATGGTTCAGAAATACTAATCCAAACTGGCAACCACTTATTGCTAGTTGGCATTTCTATCGGAATTGCGACCTTATTAGGCATCCCACTAGGTATTTTAATCACCCGTAAACCACAACTTACAAAGCTAGTATTAGGTTTTGCCAATATAGTTCAAACAATTCCTAGTTTAGCAATTTTTGGTTTTTTAATTTCAGTTCCATTTCTAGGAGGAATTGGCAACAATCCCGCAATTGTGGCATTAACTCTTTATTCATTACTACCAATTATTCGTAATACCTACACTGGAATTACTAACGTCGATCCAGCAATTCGTGAAGCTGGTAGAGGTATGGGCATGACAGATTGGCAGTTATTATTACAAGTTGAAATACCCCTATCATTAGGAGTAATTTTAGCAGGTTTGCGTGTTGCCACTGTAATTGCGATCGGTATTGCCACAATTGCTCCTGCTATTGGTGCTGATGGATTAGGTGTATTTATATTTCGGGGTATATCAATGGTAAATAATCAAGTAATTCTTGCTGGTGCTGTCCCCGCAGCTTTGATTGCCTTAGCAGCAGATTTTGCCCTTGGTTGGATTGAACGTTTACTGACGTTTAAAAGGTAAATAAATCAATTGAAAAAATTATTCTACTTCCTACAAAAATCGCAAATTAACCAAACTAAATCCCCCCTGGGAGAAAGTAACAAATTGCACTCCCTCCCCTTAATAAGGGGAGGGCTGGGGAGGGGTAAAACATTGATAAAATTGTTAATAAACTTCTTGCCAAAAGCTGAAATTAACCGAACTAAATCCCCCCCTATCTTGTGGGTAAGTAACATACGCTCCCTCCCCTTAATAAGGGGAGGGCTGGGGTGGGGTAAAATTAGAAATCTATTATTAATAATACCAATAATTTTAATATTAGCGATCGCCAGTTGTACCCCTCAACAAACTACCAGCAGTAGCGGTGATATTGTAATAGGTTCAAAAAACTTTACTGAACAAGTTATCTTAGGAGAACTTTTAGCCCAACAGATTGAAAACACCACCAAATTAAAAGTCCAACGCCGCTTAAACTTAGGAGGCACATTCATTTGCCATAAAGGGTTACAATCTGGTCAACTAGATGCGTATGTTGAATACACCGGAACAGCTTTCACCGCCATCTTAAACCAAAAAACTATTACCAACCCCCAACAAGTTTATCAACAAGTTAAACAACAATACGCCCAACAATTCAACTTAGCAGTAACTCAACCTCTAGGCTTTAATAACACCTTTGCCATGATTATCAGAGGTAGCGATGCTCAACGCTTGCACCTAAAAACACTATCCGAAGCTAGTAAATACACCCCACAATGGCAAGCAGGAGTTGGGTACGAATTTTTAGAACGCGCAGATGGTTTTCCAGGGTTAGCTAAAACTTATAATTTCAAATTTGCCAAACCACCTAAAGTAATGGATTTAGGATTAATGTATCGGGCGTTAGTTAATCAAAAAGTTGATTTAGTTGCAGGTAACTCCACAGATGGACAAATTCAAACATTAAACTTACTTGTATTAAAAGATGATAAAAATTACTTCCCCCCCTATCAAGCCGTACCAGTAGTACGACAAGAAACATTAAGAAAATACCCCAAGTTGCAATCTGCATTCAACCAGTTAGAAGGATTAATTTCTGAATCAGATATGCGACGAATGAACTATCAGGTTGATGGAGAATTTCGGAAAGTTGAAGATGTAGTCAGAGAATTTTTACAAACTAAAAACTTATCCGAAAAATAATTACAGAAAATATCTGCTTAACAAGCGGTGGAAATTGGCTCCCTCCCCTTGCTAAGGGGAGGGCTGGGGTGGGGTTAAATATATTTATGCTCATTGGTCTAATATATTTACAAACCTCTTGGTCGTTGACGCGCCCATCCAGTTACCCGCCAAAGATAAATAAATAAAACTCCACAAATAAGTGCGCCCAAATTCCATTTAACCGCTTTTTTTAATAAAGCAAGGCGCTGAGTTTTTAAAGTAGCTTCTGATTGCTGTTCAACTGTCTTCTGATAATTCTTCAATCTTGTTACAACTTGCTCCTTAAATACTTGCGGATTTTTAGTATCGAGCGAAATTTCTGGGCTTTTCAAGGCTTTTAATAAAATATTTAACTCTTCAGCAGATGTAGCTTGATTAAATCTTTCTTCAAGCTGTTCTGTTTGAGCTATTTGTTGACTAGCTTGACTTCTCAATAAAGCTTCATTAGAAGTATTAATCCTCACACTATCTCTAATTCCCAAAGGAATAAGTAATAGATATAACACTCCCACCAATAAACAAGCCCATGATAATACCCTCAGTAACTGTTTTTCTAGCTTTTCACGATACAACCACTCCCCATAAAAAACTAATACCAACCCCAAAAATGGTACAGGTACTCGCTCAACTAAACTTCCTAGCGTTTGAAACTCCCAAACAGGATTTAAAAATTGCGGTGGGATAAAAATATTTATATAGTCAAAAAAACCTAATATCAATAAACCATAGCCAGCAAAGCGCAGAATACCAATTGAGCGCCCTTCAAAGCTTTCTAATTGTGCCATTTGTAAATTACCCTCAAATATCAAATAAATTATCTTGGAGGAAACCGAGGAACCCACCAGTTATACCAAGAAATCCATGCTTCTTCTAAAACTGGGTATGTAGCCTCAGTTGAAGATTTAATCATAGGTATAGATAACAGCGTCCATAAACACCGCCAGTCCCGTAAATCTTCCTTACCAAGTAGCCAAGGAACTAGCCTATTTATTTGTAAATCATAAGTATTACGATTGTCAGTAAACTGCTCTGAAGTGACTGTACTACCACCGCGTGGATTAATACAAGCACTTAGATATGCTCGTTTATTGTGGCTAAACAAGCTATAAAATCCTACCTTATCCGAATAACGATTAACCAGCAAAGATTTATCGAGAGATGGTATCAAAGAAGATTTTTCGATTAGTTTCTGGATGTCGCCATTTGTACTTATTAAATAACGAGCCTCAATAGTCAGCTTTTGATTGTTAGAAATATATTGATAGTGTTTTCCATCTACCGAAGTAAAATTTTCACCTTGGATATTAGCTAGAGGCTCACTTGCCAAACCTTGCCAATTCTGTAATGCAACTTCATTGGGCAAATTAAAAGTAATAGACTTATCTACCGGAACTAAAATACGTTTACCTAAAGTAAATATTGCCACAAAGAAAGTTATCGCTAAAAGGTAAAGCCGGATTTCTTTCCATAAATTCATTCTTCTTTCAACTCCACAGTTTCCATTACTTGTGGTTCATTCTGAGTTACTAAAAATTTACAGAACCACCAAAACACAAAGATGGCAATTGTAGAAAATATTTGAGCGCCATCCCCGCCATGCCAATAGTCAAATGCCGAGCGATTAGAAAAAGCTACTAAAAATGCCATTAGTGCCACACGAACACTGTTAACTATAAAAGCTAAGATAACTGCGGTAATCAGCAAAATTAGTTTCTTATAAGTTCCCAGAGAAAATATCACAAGCACGATACACGCTATTTGCAAAAGCAAAATCATGTCAGATAAACCAGAACATCGGTCATATATAGTAATTGCACCACCTGGAAGAATAATATTTACCCCCAATCGCTCTGTCTCAAATCCTAAATACCAAAGCACAAACGCAGAAAATTTAGAGGTAATTGTCGATACCAGGATACTAATATCAACGCCGATAACTTTCCCAAGTATCGGCAATAAAGGCTCACTCGGAAATATACTCACAAATACGATCGCTAATTCCCGTGTATATTGCTTTAAGTTGTTCAAACCCGAAGCGAGAAAACAGATACTTAGTACTGATATCAAAGGAGAAATATTAACGAACACATCATCAGTGATGCTACTGAATAAACTTCTAAACATCACCCAAGCAATAAATAGTAAGCCAATTATGGTAGAAGTAACATCACTTTTCAGGCAAAGGTAATGGCGTTGTTGCCAGCTTAAAAATAAGGCAGCGCACCAAGCAATGATTTTAAAAACTACTTGGTCAATGCTTTGACTGGTTGTCCACGTTATATTGAGATTAATTGCTATTAAGCAGCCTGTTATACCTAATAACCAAAAATTAGGATTCCGCAGTTGCGGCTCAAAAGTAACAGAAATTAATTTCATGCAATATTTACTAAATATTTTTTATCCAATATTTAAGTTTAAAACTTAAATCATAGAAAAATTGCTTTGCTCATCTCTTAACGAGCATGACATAAAAGATCTACTTTTAAGTAGTTGACCTTGGCTGCACAAGTGTAAGTTTATAGTGCATTATACAAATAAATTGATCGAACAAGACAGCTTGAATTATAAAGGTTATGTCTTCTATCTAATGGCATATTTTTTTAATATAACTTTCGTACTAACATAATCGGGATTAAGATGCCATCTTTTTCTATCAGTCAACCTGAGTAAATACAAAATGCTCATGAAAAAATTAGCATGGGTAACAGCAATGACAGCATTATTTACAGTGCTGTCATCTAGTGCTACAAAAGCGCAAAGCTTTACTGAAAGTGGTGATGCAGGTGAAACCCTTGGTGCTGCACAAGTAGTTACGGGAACATCTCTAGCTTCCATATCGGGAAGTCTCTCTGATCCTGGAGATCTTGCAGACTTGTTCCAAATTGCACTAACTGGTGGTAAAGAATTTTCTGCGACCACAAGAAATGCGGCTACGGATCAAGCTGTTGATGACTCTTTTTTGGGTATCCCAACTGATGTTTTGCTCAATCCCCAGTTGTCGTTGTTTGACGCTAATGGTAGAGGCGTTTATGCTAATGATGACTTTAGTGGTTCCTCACAAGCAACTCTTTTAAGAAATGCTGCCTTTACTCCCGAACAATCGGGTATCTATTATTTAGCTATTTCTAGCTCTGGTTATAATCCTGTAAGTTCTGGAGGCGACATTTTCCCCGCCATGTCTACAGACAATGTTGGGCCGACTGGTTCTGGTGGCGGTTCATCACTTACTGGTTTTTCTGGTACAGGTTCTGGTGTTGGAACTTATAGCATCGCTTTAAGTGGCGCTGAACCAGTACCTGCACCACCTGCGACATTAGGTCTATTAATTATGGGTGCTTTAAGTGCTGGTTCTGTGCTGAAATCCCAAAAAAACAAAAAGCAAAACTAACGGGATATTACAGTTGTTAAGAAGTAATCTAACTATTTCTTGATATTCGTTAAATAGACAACAATAATTAATTGGGAAATTAACATTTCTATTGAAAAATTGTAGGAATGGATATTTGCCCAAATTTGGAGTTAAGAACATGGTGAATAAAACAATTTCTTCCCCTAAAGCATTTTTACAACGCTTTGTTTTAGGTGGTTCAAGTAAAAACCTCAAAAAAACACTGGGATTGGGTGTATTAGCTTTGGGCTTGGCTTTGATCGCTGCAACAACCCCTAAGTACCTCAGAGCATCCGATCATGACGATGGCGAAGTTGATACCAAAGGACGGAACTTAAACTTAACAGATTTGTTTGTATTCCGAGAACAAGATCAAAATTCTAGTGCTAGTGCTGGCAATTTGGTATTTATAATGGATACCAACCCACGCTCAATGCCTCGTCAGCCCTATTATTTCAGCAATAGAGCGCGTTACGAGTTTAAAGTCAAGCGTGTTACTGATAAAAATGCCTCGCCTACTACCGCTTATGCAACTCCTGACATAGTTCTGCGATTTGAATTTGGTGAAGCTACTGGCACTAACCCTTTTAAGCAGCAGCCGATCAAATTAACCGTAATCCGTGATGGTTTCACAATAGCTAATGCTGTTTCCGCAGGCACAACTACCCCTATTACTAACGCAGCTAACCCTACAGTTGCCAACGTAGCAGTGGCAGGCGAACCTATATCAGTGTTTGCTGGTCTACGGGAAGATCCATTCTTTTTTGATGTTGAGCAGTTCTTCCGAGTACGTGCAGGTGCATTAGGGTTTGGACCTGCGGTAGGTTTCCGCCCCCCTACGACAGCGATAGACGACTTCAAAGATGTCAACGTGAATGCGATCGCAGTGCGTGTGCCAATATCTTTGTTGAAAGCTTCAACCTCTGCAACAACATTCGATGTTTGGGAAACAATTGACATAGGTTCTGGAAATACGTTCAATCAATTTGAAAGGTTAGCCCGACCAGCCGTAAACGAAGGTTTATTAATCACTAATGACTTTTTGAATACCTTAAACAAGGTTGGACCAGCTTTTGAAGCTGCTGCCTTGGCTAACCAACTACCACCAGATCAACAAGCAGCAGCTAATGCGGTTGTAGGTGAGGCGAAGAATACCTTGATCAAACTTGGTAATACCGATGCTCGTGCCAACACATTACTTGCTGCTTTTCTACCAGATGTCATGCGGATCGATACAACACAAGTCAGCAACTATGATGTAACCATCCCAGCCAGTTGCTTAAATACTAAGGGTAGCCCGATCTGTGGTCGTAAGCTCACAGATGATGTTGTTGACCTGACTTTAAAAGTGTTAACTGGTAATCAGGCTGCGACTGATAACGTCTCATATCAAGGCAATAACCTTGCACAAGGTCATAAGCCGTTAGTATCTAATTTCCCATATTTGGCTTTACCTAACTAGGCAGGAGAGGGGAGAGGAGGGAGGAGGGAGGAGGGAGGATCTCATCAGTGTAGGTTTTGAATTAAAAGAAGTAGAGTCAATAGTGATAGATATTGACTCTAGCAACAAGGAAATTCCTACATTGTTACTTTCTTTCCTCCCTTTCCTTTCTCCCCTCTCCCCTCACTCCAGGGCAAACGCATCTTGTCAATAAAGGGCGAATATTCCAATTTATTGCGAAAATTATCAATAAGTCGCCCTTTATTGACAACAGAATTTCTACATATAGCGTAGGTGGACAGTGAAAGACACTATGTATATTCTCTGATCAATTTAGGTGCGTTTGCCCTGCCCCTCACTCCTCCCCCCTCCCTAAGTAATAGGCATGAAAAGCACTGATTTTTATGAACATGAACAGCCAAAAGCTAAGAAACGTTTTTGGCTGCCACTTCTAATTACCTTGCCGATCGCAGGTACTATCTTAGTAGCTTCTCCACTAGGTCTAGACTTGTGGAAAAATTATTTTGGACAGCCAAAACTCAATACTATTTATCGTTACGACTTTGA
>JBARVL010000626.1:0-16969 GCA_049646245.1 Crinalium sp.
AAAACTTGTATTACTCTCGACCTATATAGGTATCGTTGCGAGTATCAATTTTGATGCGCTCACCAATAGTAATAAATAGCGGAACCATCACTTGAGCGCCTGTTTCCACAATAGCTGGCTTGTTACCGCCAGTAGCAGTGTCTCCTTTTACTCCTGGATCGGTTTGAGTTACTTCCAGAACCACAGTGTTAGGGAGTTCTACTTCCATTACCTGCTCACCCCAACGAAGAACATTAACCTCCATACCTTCTTTTAGGTACTTCATGCGATCGCCAATTTGAGCAGGAGTCAGGTTAGCTTCTTCATAAGTTTCCATATCCATAAAGACATATTGATCGCCGTCTTTATAGGTATGCTGCATCGTACTTTTTTCTAAATTAGCTTGAGGAAGCGTTTCTCCAGCCCTAAACGTCTGTTCAACGACACTACCTGTTTGCACATTTTTCAGCTTTGTCCGTACAAAAGCCGATCCTTTACCTGGCTTAACGTGGAGGAATTCCACTACCCGCCATACTCCTCCATTCCATTCAATGGAAACACCTGGGCGAAAGTCGTTACTAGAAATCATAAATTTGTCAGTTGCCGAGAACAGTCAGCACTTCATTTTACCGCTCCGTGAGCCTATAGAAGGAATTTTCAACTCTATGAAATATTCCTGATCGTTGCTCCACACCCGTATGGCAAGATCAAACAGGGCATTTCCAGCCCAATAACGCATTTTTTGATCGGCTATTAGCCGACTTTCGCGACTGCTTCCAAGCAACGTAGGGATTAATTTATGCTTGATTTAAACGTTTCTATAGTTAATTTGTGCAAACGCTTTGCTCAAACTAGCATTTTAGCTTTACTGCTAATAGCTCTTTCTTTGGGTACTAGCGCGGCTGCCTGGAATCCAGACAAATTCAACAGTGGATTACCCGTTGGCAATGCAATTACAGATGGCAAAGCAATTTTACGTTACGCGCTACCAATAGATAACAAGGAAGTGCGGGAGGTTCAAGCTAACTTAGAAGATATTGCCAACCACCTGCGAGGTAAGCGGTGGAGTCCGATCAATAGTGATATCAGCAAAGCTTCTGTAATTTTGCGCGATCGCCCTGACAAATTGCTAAAAAGCGTCTCCGATGAGAATAAACCCGCAGCATCCGCATTAATTGCTCAATTAAATCAAGATATTGCCAAACTCAGAGACGCAGTTGAAACCAAAGATAAGGAAAATATTTGGACAGAACGTGCCAAAGTTTTAGATGGCGTTGGTCAACTAGAAGAATTAATGATCGAAGGATTTCCTTATGAAGTGCCTTCTGAATATAGCAACTTGCCTCAACTTAAAGGTCGTGCCACAGTAGAAATGGCAACTGACAAAGGCAACATTACTTTAGTAGTTGATGGTTACAGCGCCCCTGTCACCGCAGGTAACTTTGTAGACTTAGTACAACGCGGTTTTTACAACAATTTAGAATTTACCCGCTCTGAAGAATCTTATGTACTGCAAGCAGGAGATCCACCAGGAGAAGAAGCAGGATTTATCGATCCAAATACAGGCAAATACCGCGCTGTCCCCCTAGAAATTTTGGTTAGAGGTGACTCAGCACCAACTTATGGTATTACCTTAGAAGAGGCTGGTCGCTACCGAGATCAACCAGTACTTCCCTTTTCTGCTTACGGTGCAGTAGCAATGGCTCGTCCTGAACCAGAACCCAATGGTGGCTCATCTCAATTTTTCTTCTTCTTATTTGATTCAGAACTTACCCCTGCTGGACGTAACCTGCTTGATGGACGTTATACCGTTTTTGGTTATCTAATTGATGGTAAAGACGTTTTGAAAGAGTTGAAAGCAGGCGACAAAATTAATTCAGCCAAAGTTATCCAAGGAATTGATAATTTAGTTGAACCGCAAGCAGCTTAAAAAGCTCTCAAAAAATCATTATGCCTCCTCCCTGAATTTGGGGGAGGCGTTTTAATAGCAGGACTTCTACCAAATCCGCGTTGAACACCCCCTTTATTTTCTTTCTCTTTCTTCGCGTCCTTCGCGTCTTTGCGGTTTAATAAAAAACGACAAAAAATTCAGGGGATATTCTGGGGGTAAATTTTTGAACAGTGAATCGTCCCTATTAGTTAGAGATATCGGCGAACAAGGTCTGTTAAAAAAATTGCAGCCCTTTTGTATACCAGGAATGGTAGGAGATGACGCAGCCGTATTAGAAACTGATCCAACGCGATCGCTTGTAGTCACTACCGACGTGCTAGTTGATGGTGTACATTTTAGCGACCGCACTACTACACCCGCCGACGTAGGTTGGCGTGCCGTTGCTGCAAACTTATCAGATTTAGCAGCAATGGGCGCATCACCTCTAGGCATCACCGTTGGTTTAAGCATTCCAGGTAATTTAACAGTTAGTTGGGTAGAAAACCTCTACCAAGGAATGAGTTACTGTCTAAAACAGTATCAAACTGGGATCGTCGGCGGTGATATTTGTCGCTCAGAAGTCATCAGCATCGCCATTACAGCCTTTGGTCAGGTATTACCTACCCAGATCATTAAACGCTCATCTGCTCAACCAGGAGATGCCATTGTTGTCACTGGATTTCATGGTGCATCACGGGCAGGCTTAGAATTACTGCTGCATCCAGAGATTGGTCAGCAATTGAGCGATCGCGAAAAATCATATCTCATCCAAACTCACCAACGTCCTCAACCACGCTTAGATGTATTGCCTATCATCTGGGAAATTTTCAATTCAGATTCAGCAATTAGGATAGCTGGCATGGATAGTAGTGATGGATTAGCAGATGCGATCGCCCAAATTTGTTCTTCTAGTGGCGTTGGTGCCAAGATCGATCGCAATTTAATTCCCATTCCCCCCACCCTCCCGAAGCTAACATCACCAGAAAAAGCACTTAACTGGGCATTGTATGGTGGAGAAGACTTTGAACTTGTGCTGTGCCTACCATTAGAAAAAGCCCAGCCGTTAGTAAAACGACTGGGCAATTATGCAGCTATTATCGGAACTCTCACAAAAAATTTAGAAATTTTATTGGTAGATCCGACTAAAGTTTATCCCCAAGAGGTACTTTTACTCAGTAAGGCGTTTCAGCATTTTTAAACTGAGATTTGAGATGCTCTAAAACATCATAAAATCCAGAATTCTTTATGCAACCCATTTCTGACCGACTGTTTCAGCAAGATCGACAACCCGTTGGCTATAGCCCCACTCGTTGTCATACCAAGCAACAACCTTCACCATGTCGCCATCCATAACCATCGTCAGATTAGCATCTACAATCGAAGAAGCGTCAGTACCGCGATAATCAGATGAGACAAGAGGTAGATCGTTGTATTCCAAGACACCCTTTAGCTGACCTTCAGCAGCTTCTCGCAATACCTGGTTTACTTCCTCAGCAAAAGTTCTCTTCTGAACAATAACTACCAAATCCACCACAGAAACGTTAGGAGTTGGTACCCGTAAAGCAATCCCATTCAACTTACCCTTTAGCTCTGGCAGTACTAAAGCTACAGCTTGAGCAGCACCAGTAGAAGTAGGAACAATGTTCATAGCTGCTGCTCTTGCCCGACGCAGATCTCTGTGAGAAGCATCTAATAGACGCTGGTCTCCAGTGTAGCTATGGGTTGTGGTCATCGTACCCTTAATAATGCCAAACTTTTCATTAATAACCTTGGCAATAGGGGCTAGACAGTTGGTAGTACAACTAGCATTACTAATAATCACGTGCTTATCGTGGTCATAGCCATGATCGTTGACACCTACCACAAAAGTACCGTCATCATTCTTACCTGGAGCGGTAATCAAAACTTTTTTAGCTCCAGCGTTTAAATGCTTTGTTGCCCCTTCACGGCTGGTAAAAACACCAGTCGATTCGATTATTAGGTCAATATCCCATTCTTTCCAGGGCAAGTTTTCTGGGTTGCGATCGGATACGCATTTTATCGTCTTGCCGTTTACAATAATGGAATTGTCATCAGCACTGATATCAGCATTAAGCCTACCCAGCATTGTGTCGTATTTCAGCAAGTGTGCGTTGGTTCTTGGGTCAGAGGTATCATTGACACCAACAATCTCCATAGTGCTATTTTCTCGACCCAACCAGCACCGCATGAAATTACGTCCGATGCGTCCAAAACCGTTAATTGCGACTCTAATCACAGCGCCTTGCCCTCTGTATACAAGCTCAGTAAATTCTTGATGACCCAGATCATATCGCAAAGCATGAGCCATGCACACTCCAACTTAGCCTCTAGAGCAGAAGAGTTAGGAAATTGCCCGCATTCGCTAGAGCAAGGATAATATTTAGCAATATTAACTATAAGTACTTTGATAACTTAATCACGCACTCAACAGTCATTTGCACAGCCCTAAAATTTTATGCTAGAAAAAAATATCGTAACTTGGCGATCGCACCCGCCACGACACTCTTGAGTATCGCGCCCCTCATGCCTCAAATATCTTCCCCTAAATATGTTAATTAGCTTGAATAGGTAAAAAATGTTGCTAGTCCCAGTATGCTCAAATTAAACCTCATCCCAAGCATTTTATGTCTAAATATAAGCCTTGAAACTCATCTACTATTTGTGTAATTAGCCAAATAATACCGAAATCAGCTTGTCATAATCAGCTAACCATATTTTCTGGAATTTTCTATCAAGAAAAATTTTTACTAGATGAATCCTAAACACAGCATCAAGGTAAACTGATGCAGCAGCGTAAATCTCATAAACTGCAACTTAAGTAACTGTAAAATTACCTAAATCTATCGCAGGCTATATCTTGTAAAAACAATTCTTGATATGATAGCGCGTGTTATTAGTCAAGTTTGGTCGGGTGTGGTGTGTAAGGAGCTAAGATGCAAAATTTAGTTGATTTTAGCGGTAAGCCATTTCATTTTATTGGTATCGGTGGCATTGGGATGTCAGCCCTAGCGTATGTAATTGCTAAACGCCATTTGCCTGTATCTGGCTCGGATATCCGTTCTAGCGTTATTACGCAGCGTTTGCAGACAGCAGGCGCACAGATTTTTCTTGGTCAAAATGCTACTAACTTAGATTTTTTTCACTCTACGGCAGACTCAAACTCGGAACTTTTACCAATAGCAACTATTGGGATGAGTCATTCCCAGCAAGTAGCTAATGGTTCCCTCAAGTCAAGTGCTGGGTTGGCATATTCAGCACCCGCAACACTACCCCAGGTAATTTGTTCAACAGCAATTAATACTGGCAACCCAGAATATCTCGCGGCTCTAGAAAAAGGCTGTCCAATTTTTCACCGCTCAGAATTACTTGCTGCTTTGATTAAGAATTATCGCAGCATTGCAGTAGCTGGCACTCATGGGAAAACTACAACCAGTAGTTTAATTGGGTATATGTTACTAGAAGCTGGAATAGATCCCACAATTGTAGTCGGTGGTGAAGTAAACGCTTGGGAAGGCAACGCTCGTCTGGGTGAAGGTTCCTACTTAGTAGCAGAAGCCGATGAATCCGATGGCTCCCTAGCCAAGTTGTCAGCCGAAATAGGCGTGATCACCAATATTGAAATGGATCATCCGGATCACTATGCCACTTTAGAAGAAGTAATTAATACATTTCAAATATTTGCCGATCAGTGTCAGACGACTGTCGGTTGTATTGATTGTGAGGTGGTACTGAGCAAAATTCAACCAACAATCAGCTATAGCCTTAACCCTGAAAGAGGTGCTGATTACACAGTTGATGATGTCAGCTTTGGCGCTGACGGTACTTTAGCTCAAGTGTGGGAACGGGGAGAAATCCTTGGGAAGATGAAATTAAAGTTGTTGGGCAAGCATAATCTGAGTAATGCGTTAGCAGCAGTAGCTGTAGGGCGCAAGTTAGGTTTAGACTTTGATGTGATTGCAGATGCGATCGCTTCCTTTGACGGCGCTAAACGCCGATTTGAACTCCGAGGTCATTACAACGGCATCACCTTTGTAGACGACTATGCCCATCATCCTAGTGAAATTCAAGTAACTCTTGCCGCCGCTAGGTTACAAGTTAAGTCTCCCCAAAGAATTGTCGCCATTTTTCAACCACATCGCTACAGCCGGACGCTAACATTCTTACAGGAATTTGCTCAATCATTTACAGATGCAGATCTGGTAATTATTAGTGATATTTACAGTGCTGGTGAGCCAGATAATGGTGAAATCAATGGTCAAAAGATGGCAGACTTAATTGCTAATTACAACGCCCAGGTTTACTACCAACCATCCTTAGCTTCCATCTCTAAGTTTTTGACAGAAAACCTCAAACCAGGCGATTTTGCCATTTTTCTCGGAGCAGGCAATCTAAATCAAATCATACCGGAGGTAATGCAATTTTATCAAAACACAGGTAAAACAATTCCCTAAATCAAGAATCAGTAGTTACTAAAACTTACCCATCAAAAACTTATTTCAGTTTTGATCAGATCCACACCTAGCGCGTTCTCTGAAAAATTATTCCTATGACTCTGTCCTATAATCCCCCCAGCTTTATCAATGCTTCCAATCCTCGGCAAGCAGAACAAGCTAAACCAAGATCTATTGATTTACCAGGTACTGACTGTCTAATTAAGTCTCAGGTTCCCTTAGCAGGCTTAACCTCATATCGAGTAGGTGGACCAGCCGAATGGTACATTGCTCCCAGAAATCTTGAAGATTTACAAGCAGGTTTTGAGTGGGCAAATTCTCAAAATCTACCAATAACTTTATTAGGAGCAGGATCAAATCTGCTAGTTAGCGACAATGGGATACCAGGTTTAGTCATTAGTACCCGTTATTTGCGTCAAACTCAGTTTGACTCAGAAACAGGTCAGGTAACAGCCAGCGCAGGCGAACCAATAGCTCGCCTTGCATGGCAAGCGGCTGAACGTGGCTGGCAAGGAATGGAATGGGCTGTGGGTATTCCTGGTACAGTAGGCGGAGCAGTCGTGATGAATGCGGGCGCTCATAAGTTTTGTATCGCCGACATTCTAGTTGAAGCTCAAGTTTTATCCCCTAAAAATTTTAGTAATTCTTTTGAAGACCTTCGTTTGAACGATTTGGGTTATAGCTATCGCACTTCAATTTTGCAAGGCGATCCTCGTTTAGTTACAAGAGCAACTTTCCAACTCCGCCCAGGAGCAGATCCAACAGAAGTAATAGCAGCCACCCAAAGAGATCTTGAGCAGCGACGCAACACTCAACCTTACAACTTACCTAGCTGTGGAAGTGTCTTTCGTAATCCTAAATCTCACCATGCTGCTTGGCTAATTGAACAAACTGGTTTAAAAGGCTACCAAATCGGCGGAGCGCAAGTAGCTCAACGACACGCCAATTTTATTGTTAACTGTGGCGGTGCTACCGCTAATGATATTTTTGCACTCATTCACTATATTCAAAAACAAGTTCAAGAGCATTGGTCTATATATTTAAAACCCGAAGTCAGATTTTTAGGTGAGTTTCAACCTATGAAGTAAAAATTAGGAGAGCGTCAGTAGTACTAAGATTAAGATCGACTCGCACGTTCAACTTAGCCCAACTTATATAGCCTGAAATAATCATGACAAAAGGACAAGGATTCGGCTTCGGTCTCGGAAAAATGAAAGAACTGACAGAAGCTTTCAAAAAAGCCCAGCAAGTTCAAGAAGGTGCTAAAAAGCTCCAAGAAGAATTGGAGCAGATGGAAATTGAGGGACAGGCAGGGAATGGTCTCGTCAAAGTGGTGGTTAGCGGGAACCAAGAACCCCGAAGTGTTCAAATTTCCAATGATGCCCTTAATCAAGGAGCAGAAGCCCTCTCTGCACTCGTGACACAGGCGATGAAAGATGCCTACGAAAAGTCTACTGCTACTATGCGGGAACGCATGGAGGATTTAACAAGCGGGCTTAATCTTCCAGGAATGTAAGCAACTTTAATCACCGATAATCAGCTTTCCTTCTTAGAAAGTGTCTACTAGATTAGATGTATTGAAATAAATACATCAACTTTTCGTTTTAGTAGCGTCAAGAGCAGGGAGAAAGGGTTAAATTATCCTTTTTCCCTTTTCTTTTATCTTTACTGTGCGACAATTTCTTCTTGGTCATAACTTATCTACATAAAATTATCAACCGATGCCATATAAGCTACTATTTGTCTGCCTTGGTAATATCTGCCGTTCCCCAGCAGCAGAGAATATTATGAATTATTTGATTAAGCAAGCAACTATTAGTGACGCTTATGCCTCTAACTCAGCATCCATAGTCTGTGATTCTGCTGGCACTGCTGGATACCATATTGGTAGTTCTCCAGATAGGCGGATGGTGGCTGCTCTGGGTGCTAAGGAAATCCCTAGTACAGGTAAAGCCAGACAGTTTCAAAAGTCAGACTTAGAAAATTTTGACATGATTTTAGCAATGGATCGGCAAAATTATCAGGATATTCTTGCTTTAGATCCAGCAAATCGTTACCAAGACAAGGTGCGCTTGATGTGCGAATTTTGCCAGCACCACGATCAGCAGGAAGTTCCCGATCCTTATTACGGAGGTACGGAGGGATTCAATCAAGTAATTGAGCTACTATTAGATGCTTGTGGCGGTCTATTAGAACATCTTGCAAAAGAGGATCATTTAAATAATGGTGAATAGTATTTCCCACAAATACTAACAGGACTTACGCAAATTATGAAAATAAACACCATCTGTAGGGGCAATCCCCCTGTGGTTGCCCCTGTATTTAGTGTATCTGCGTAAGTCCTCACTAAGCTATTTAACTAAATGATGCTCTAGGGCAAAACGTACAAGTTCTGCGCGGTTGCTAGTATCAGTTTTTCTAAGCAGACTGCTGACATACTTTTCTACAGTTCGCGGACTCAAATGAAGTTGATTACCAATTTCTGCATTGGATAAACCCATTGTGAGTAAATTCAAAACTTCTTGCTCTCGATTTGTTAGGTGAAATGAATTTGGCTTTGAGGATATTGTCAAAGTTGGCTTATTCTCTAGCGGCTGATCTTCCTGGGGTAGTGATGGAGGGCGTAATTGCCACTCTGACTGAATCATCTGCGATCGCTCTAATAAATTTCTTACCATCGCTCCCAACTCGTGCATCTCAAAAGGCTTGGGCAGATATAAGTCGCATCCTAGCTGGTAGCCAAGAATCCTTTCTTCAGTACTGGCACGCTCTGTCAGGAATATAACTGGTAACAGCCGGAAAATTGGTGAAGAGCGAACTTTCCTGACGAATTCATAACCGTCCAGTCGGGGCATAGTGATGTCTGTAACTATTAAGTGAGGGCGATACTCCTCTACTAAAGACAGTGCCTCTTGACCATCTTCAGCCATAATCACTGAGTAGCCAGCAATTTGTAGATAATCGCTGACTGAAACACGAGTTCCTAAATTGTCATCCGCCACTAAGATTAGCAAAGGCATGAGGTACAGACCGATAGCACACCTGCTCCTACACTAGGTCAATTCCATCATAAAACTTTATAAATGTCCTAAAATTTTTCCCCAGCAACCAGTACTTAAGCTGATATCAATAGTTTGATCATCGCAGCACACAGCAAAATTAAAATCCCCAAAAAAACATTTGCTTTTTAATATAGTTGTGCTAACATTATTATCTGTGAGCGCAATGGGTCGATGCCCGAGTTGGTTAATGGGGGCGGACTGTAAATCCGCTGGCTATGCCTACGTTGGTTCAAATCCAACTCGGCCCACCTCACAACAAAATAAACAGTAATCAACTAATTTTGAGTTTTTTACTTTTAATTATTTTATTTGCGATCGCCCGTGTAGCTCAGTGGTAGAGCACACCCTTGGTAAGGGTGAGGTCACGAGTTCAATCCTCGTCACGGGCTTGTTAAACTATAGGCAAAACTATATTTTTAGCCTTTCATCCTAGCTTTCAATTTATAGAAAGCTAGGATAAATTTTTAGTTATGTGAATCAACTTGATTTGGAACGGGTACGGCAGGACTCGAACCTGCGGCAGGCGACTTAGAAGGTCGCTACTCTATCCATCTGAGTTACGTACCCAAATAATTAACTGTAATTATACATGGATTTAGGTATAAATCGTCCCTGTAGGCTGCTAATTGCACATTAAAAGCTATTATACCGCTTTTTATGTGAATTTAGAAAAATTCTCAGTCTACATCCCATAAGTGTGAACATGGTTATTTTTGTTGTTCATATATCTTAACCTAACTAAGTTTATTTACGCCCACATACTTAGCAAATCATCAGTACCACCACCATTAATTCAAAATACAACTATTTTGTTTGCTTAAAAAATGAATTTTATCTCTTAAGGGAGATTGACTGATTAAAAATATTAATAGCTTATACAATTTAAATTTGGCGATCGCTCTTAACTAAAATCGTTACGATCTAGAAAATCCAATGCTTTTAGCACATTAAAATTAGAATCCTTAATTTCTTATTAAATCTTTATAAAATGATCATTTCTCTTCCTTTTGGCACTATCAAAGCAAGTTGCATAATAATTACTATACTAATAGTTAATTTTTCTTAATACTATATGGCTCAAATAAAAGCGATTTTTGGGCGTAGTTTTTTATTTGCCATAGGAAAGTTGAGAAAATTTATGGTTTTTATCAGTTATCGGTTTTAAGCAACGCGCTGGTAACTCGCTTTCATGTTTTATTAGGTTTTGTCAAATGCGTTGCGTTGATTAACCATAGCTGTTTAGAGGCACAAATTTTATGAGTCAAGTTCAAGCAAAGTTTGAAGCAACTGAAACTGCATTTCATGTATAAGGTTACGTTTACCTAGCTACCTTGGTTTTTAAGAAAAAAAAGAATCATATTATGAGTATTGTCGAAACCCAATTAGAAGTCACCGAAACTGCATTTCACGTAGAAGGATACCAAAAGATTGAGTATAGCCTTGTCTATGTAGACGGAGCTTTTAATATTGCTAATTCAGAAATAGCAGAGAGCTACAAAAAATTAGGACGTTGCCTTGCTGTCGTAGATGCTAATGTCAATCGCCTACACGGTCAACAAATCCAATCCTATTTCAAGCATTACAACATTGACCTGACTGTATTTCCTGTCTCCATTCCTGAACTGGAAAAAAATTTCAGCACGATGGAGAAGATTATAGATGCTTTTGCAGAATTTGGATTGCTTCGCAAGGAGCCAGTTTTAGTAGTTGGTGGCGGCTTAATTACGGATGTGGCTGGGTTTGCCTGTTCTACCTACCGTCGTAGCAGTAACTATATTCGCGTTCCTACCACTTTGATAGGCTTAATTGATGCCAGTGTAGCGATTAAAGTTGCAGTCAACCACAAGAAATTAAAAAATCGTTTGGGTGCTTATCACGCTTCCCAAAAAGTTATCCTTGATTTCTCATTCCTAAAAACTTTGCCAACTGCTCAAGTTCGCATCGGTATGGCGGAATTGGTGAAAATTGCCGTTGTCTCGGAGGGGGAAGTTTTTGATTTATTGGAGAAGTACGGCGAACAACTGCTAGATACCCACTTCGGTTATGTTGGTGGAAGTCCAGAAATTCAAGCCATCGCTCACGAAGTTACTCATAAAGCGATTAAACGAATGCTAGAGTTGGAAGTTCCCAACTTGCAGGAATTGGATTTAGACCGAATTATTGCTTATGGTCATACCTGGAGTCCCACCTTGGAACTCGCGCCTCAAGTACCGCTTTATCACGGTCATGCGGTGAATATTGACATGGCATTATCAGCAACAATTGCGGCAAAACGCGGTTATATAACGGATCAAGAACGCGATCGCATTCTGCAACTGATGAGTCGCTTAGGTTTATCCCTCGACCATCCCCTGCTGGAAATTGACTTACTGTGGTACGCAACCGAATCTATTAGCCAGACGCGGGACGGCAAACTCCGCGCCGCTATGCCGCGACCTATAGGCACTTGCTTCTTCGTCAACGATCTGACTCGCGAAGAACTCAAACAAGCACTTGCAGATCACAAGCGTATATGTGCAACTTACCCCCGTGGCGGTGATGGTATTGATGCTTATGTAGGCAGTGAAGAAGCTGAACTAGCAGGAAACGCTGTATGACCGAGACGCTAGTAAAAGGAGATATGGCAAGACCCGTAACTCCTCTGGGTATCCTCTCAGAACAGCTTGAGAAAATTGTGAAGATGGCGGCAGACGCTAATATTCCTGTTGAACTTTCAGAGGCTCTTAAACAGGCATATCAACTAGCAACAGGCTTAGATCCTTACATCGAAGAAGTTAGCACCCAAGAGTCAAAAGCATTAGCAGGTTTAGCTAAAAAGACTAGCGAAGAACCTTGGAGTCAGCGTTTTTCGGATAGTGATACCGTGCGTCAGTTAGAGCAAGAAATGCTCTCTGGACACATTGAAGGACAAACCCTGAAGATGTTTGTCTACATGGCGGGTGCAAAACGGATTTTAGAAATTGGGATGTTTACGGGGTACTCAGCACTGGCAATGGCAGAAGCCTTGCCAGAAGATGGACGAGTAGTTGCTTGTGAAGTGGATGAGTATGTCACTAACTTTGCTAAAGCCTGCTTTAAAGAGTCACCTCACGGAAGTAAAATCTCTGTGGAAGTTGCCCCCGCTTTGGAGACACTTCGCAAGCTAGCAGATGCGGGAGAGTCCTTCGATTTGGTGTTTATTGATGCCGATAAGAAGGAGTATGTAGACTACTTCAAGATACTGCTAGACAAGGGGTTGCTGGCTCCAAACGGGTTTATCTGCGTGGATAATACCTTGCTTCAGGGACAACCTTATTTACCACCAGAGCAACGCACTCCGAATGGGGAGGCGATCGCGCAATTCAACAAAGTAGTTGCTGATGATCCGCGTGTTGAACAGGTGTTGCTACCTTTGCGTGATGGGTTAACTATCATCAGACGGGTTTAGGAATAATGGGATTGGGGAAAATAAAGAAGGGGAAAGGGAAAAAACTTACCTACTCCCTACTCCCTACTCCCTACTCCCTAATCCCTAATCCCTATTACTCCCTTCCCAAGCTCAAGATTACCGATCGTATTCTTCTTCTTCCTTCGCGTCCTTCGCGCCTTGGCGGTTTTAAAATAGGTATTCTTTAGGCGAGAAGGGAGTAAGTCCTCTTTAATTTTCAATACAAACTTTTTAGAGCTAATGGCGCAAGTGCAACCGATCAAGGCGCGTATTTTTGCAGTCTTCCAAAACTTAGGCACTCTAGCATTACTGGCAATTGCATTTCCGATTAACTGCATCGTCGTCTTAGCATCGCTGCTATGGAATTTTTGCAGCCGTCCGTTTAGCAAGTCAGGGGTTTCAACCCTGAATCCCAAAAATGTCTTGATTGGTGGCGGTAAAATGACTAAAACTCTTCAGCTTGCGAGATCGTTTCACGCTGCTGGGCATCGAGTCATTTTATTTGATAGCCCAAAATTCAGGTTCAGTGGTTATCGCTTTTCCAACGCGGTCGATCGCTTTTACACAGTTCCTGACCCGCAAACAGACTTAGAAGGCTACACTCAGGCATTACGTGCGATCGCCAAACAAGAAAACATCGACATTTTTATTCCAGTAGGCATTTTCGCCGGAAGCTATTTTGACTCCCAGCGCCAGCCAGTGTTATCAGGCTGTTGTGAGCTTTTCCACTTCGATGCTGATACGATGAAAATGCTGGATAACAAGTTTACATTCGGCGAAATTGCGCGATCGTTCGGTTTATCAGTCCCGAAAACATTTCTAATTACAGACCCACAACAAGTTCTTCAATTCGACTTTGCCAACGAGAAAAATAAATACATTCTTAAAAGTATTGTCTATGACTCTGTTTACCGCTTAGATATGACTAAGCTACCAATGGAGTCTCAAGAAAAAATGGCGGCTCATGTTAATAGTCTGCCAATTAGGAAAGATAACCCTTGGATATTACAAGAGTTTATTTCTGGAAAAGAATACTGCACTCACAGCACAGTTAGAAATGGTGAATTAACAGTACACTGCTGTTGTGAATCATCCGCTTTTCAAGTAAATTACGAAAACGTCGATCACCCAGAAATTATGCAGTGGGTAAGTCATTTTGTTAAAGAATTAAAACTTACCGGACAAATTTCTTTTGACTTCATGCAGGCGGAAGATGGGACGCTTTATGCGATCGAGTGCAACCCTCGTACTCACTCTGCAATTACAATGTATTACAACCACCCAGATTTAGCAGATGCCTATCTTAGTGCAGAAAGGCGAAATTTTGACTTACCTCTGCAACCGCTTCCTGATAGTAAGCCGACTTATTGGCTTTATCACGAAGTTTGGAGACTGAATGAAATTAGATCTTTAAAGCAGTTACAAACTTGGTTTAAAAATATTTGGCTAGGAAAGGATGCCATCTTTGAAGTTAACGATCCTCTACCATTTTTAATCGTACATCACTGCTACATTCCCCTACTGTTACTCGACAGTTTGCGAAAATTAAAAGGTTGGGTGAGGATTGATTTTAATATCGGGAAACTTGTGCAGTTAGAGGGTGACTGAGTTTGCATACCATATTTCGTGCATACAGGATAAGTTTCATTCAAGAAAACAAATGGTAAGAGTTTTTACCAATATAAACACAATAATTTATTTTTCATCTTTGATTCAGCTAACTTTTTAGAGATCATGACTCAAGCGCAACCAATAAAAGCAAGTATTTTTGCAGTATTCCAAAACTTAGGCACTTTGGCGTTACTGGCGATCGCTTTTCCCTTCAACTGCATCGTCGTCTTACCATTGCTACTATGGAATTTTCTCACCCGACCGTTTACCAAGCAAGCGGTTTTAAACGATCATCCTAAAAATATTATGATCGTTGGTAGTAGGATGACCAAAACCCTTCAACTAGCGCGATCGTTTCACGCTGCTGGGCATCGGGCAATTATAGTTGATACCGACAAATACTGGTTAAATGGTAATCAGTTTTCCAACGCGGTGGCTGCTTCTTATACTGTCCCTGATCCGCAGAAAGATTTATCAGGTTATATTGAGGCTCTACGTGCGATCGCTAAACAAGAAAACATTGACCTTTTTATCCCAGTAGCCATTTTCTCCGTCATCTACTTTGACTCCAACGACAAACCAGTGTTATCAGGCTGTTCTGAGAGTTTCCACTTCGATGCTGATATAACTAGGATGTTAGATGACAAGTTTGCCTTTGCGGAAACAGCGCGAAGTTTCTCCTTATCAGTTCCTAAATCATTCAAAATTACTGCCCCAGAACAAGTCCTCAATTTCGACTTTACCAACGAAAAGCGCAAATACATCCTCAAAAGCATTCCCTACGATCAAGTGCGCCGCTTGAACCTCACCAAACTTCCTTGCGATACGCCAGCAGAAACAGAAGCATTTGTCAAGAGTCTGCCAATCAGCGAGGAGAAGCCCTGGATCATGCAGGAATTCATCCCCGGAAAAGAATATTGCACTCATAGTACTGTGCGAGATGGCGAGTCAAGAATGTACTGCTGCTGTGAGTCATCCGCCTTTCAAGTCAACTACGAAAATGTCGATCATCCTGAAATTAAGCAATGGGCGAGTCATTTTGCCGAAAAATTGGGACGTACTGGACAGTTATCCTTTGACTTTATCGAGTCTGATGACGGAACTGTTTATGCGATCGAATGCAACCCTCGCACTCACTCCGCCATCACTATGTTTTACAACCATCCAGGGGTAGCGGATGCCTATCTTGGCAAAGAACCTCTAGCTGAAACTTTGGAACCTCTTCCTGATAGTAAGCCAACTTATTGGCTGTATCACGAACTCTGGCGGCTTAATGAAATTAGATCGTTAAAGCAATTGCAAACTTGGGTTAAAAATATTTTGCGAGGAAAAGAGGCAATTTTTGAATTCAACGATCCACTACCCTTTTTGATGGTTCACCACTGGCAAATTCCGTTACTTATTCTCGACAATTTACGCAGATTTAAAGGTTGGATTAGGATAGATTTTAACATTGGTGAGCTTATAGAGTAGGGACGGGATTGAGTTAAAAATTGTAGTATTTCTGCAAAAAAATACGCTTGCCTCACCTCATACCCAACGCTTCATTGATCGCGATCGTCCATAACTCATTTAAAGGAATGCCTGCTGCGTTCGCTGTATAAGCAATCACACTTTTGTTGTCAAAAATACAATACAACCCAGCTTCTATCAACCAAGGTTCTCCCTTTGGGTCGATGCGGAAATCAAATAAACTATAATGGCGACAGCCCAAAGCCAAATGAGACTTTTTAGCCATTTGCTGAACCTTTTCGGTGATCGGGTCATTAGGATCTACAATCCAAGGCGCTACATACTTTTTAGCGGTTGAACGCAAATTGCTGGAGCCTGGGTCTTTTTTGAATTTGTCACTATAGCTGCGGATGGGTCTATCGTCAGGGTCTACCTGATACTCTTCAAGGGGTAAACCGATTAGCTCCCCATCTTTGACAATGACACCGCATCGGACTTCTCGACCTGGTTCAATAAATGCTTCTACGATCACCTCCGAACCAAATTCAAATGCTTTGTTCAGGGCAGCGTCATAGTCACTAGCCAATGTGACTAAGTACACTCCTAAAGAGTTGTCGGCACTAGCGGGTTTGATCACTACTGGAGGCGGAATTGTCGGAACGTCTCCTTTGCGGAGTAATTCTCCAAAAGGCACTTTCACCCCTGCTGCTGCGACAATTGCTTTTGTTATGGCTTTGTGGTTTGCCATTGCCATGACATCCGGGGTATTGCCTATGTAAGGAATTTTCAGCAGGTCAAAAAGTGCGCGGTAGTGAGTCATGCCAGGGATGCACACCATTTGTGGCAACATCAGGTCAATGTTTTGCGCTGTTATAAACTGTAGAGCATCTAACATAGACATCGGTTTGGCGGCAGCAATATCTTCTTGGCTGAGGGAGTCAGGAAATCGCCACTGCTGATCCGGTGTAATGTATGCAATCAGAAATTCATAAAGCGATGGATTTGCTGTAGCTAAAAGACAGCTTTCGGCGTAATC
>JBARVL010000627.1:0-2233 GCA_049646245.1 Crinalium sp.
TCTGACTCAGAACGCCGCTTAATAATCCATTATCCGGTGCGACTAAGAAACCAGAGTCAAATTCTACTGCGACTGAGCGCCGATTACTACCTACCCCTGGATCTACCACAGCTATATGTACTGTCCCAGGTGGAAAATATGAGTAGGCATTCATTAAACAAAATCTACCCGCAGGAATATTTTGTGGTGGAATCTGATGAGTTAAATCTACTATCGTCAAAGTCGGGTTGATTTGGCTAATAACCCCCTTCATCACCCCCACATAAACGTCGCTTAAGCCAAAATCGCTCAGAAGAGTGATGATATTGCTGCTAGGCATCTGAAAAAGTATTTTTATACAAAAAAGAATTAATGCTTATGACTTGATTACACAACAGCTTATAAACTTTCTGTAACAAATCATACAGTTTCCTTATTAAAATGTTATCTTATAGATATAGCCAACACCCTAGTTTGTAAATAAAAATGTCCATTATGAACACAAATCGTCAAAACAGCTTAAAAAAGGCGGCTGCTATTCATCGGGATAACATCCAAAAAAGTCTACAACATAGAATAGAAGTAGCTAGAGCTAGTGGTAATGAACACTTGCTGCGGATACTAGAAGCGGAAGCGAACTATTTTAAATAAGTATTGTTACTCCACAAAGCAGAAATTATTCGTGTTGGACGGCAAACAAACAAGTTAAAAGGGGATGTGTAGAATGCAAATACATCCCCTTTTAACTTGTTTCTGAAAGAATTTGCTATTTGGTCGCTACTACAGCCATATAGGCAACAGATGGATTTCAGAATATAACAAAAGTTATCACTTTTAAGAACAACGGATAAGTTTGGCAACGGATGGGTTAAAGAATATAACAAAAGTTATCGTTTTCAAGAATAACGGTCATTGCTGATAACTCATCCGTTATTCTTGAAAACGATAATAGAGTGCGAAGTGCGATCAACCATCCGTTGCCGAATCCGTTGTTCTTAAATTGATTAAAGTACGCATTCCGCGATCAACCATCCGTTGCCTATTTGGTCGCTACTACAGCAATATTCCAAGCAAACCGCTTGATCAAAGGTAGCTTTTTTAAAACTAAATCAATTTTCTCTAGGCGCTGATAAATTGGTTGCAGTTTTTCTTCCTCAATAATTATTTTCTTCCAATAACGCTCCTGATTTGGATCAATTCTGTCTATTAAATAGAAGCGTAAAAAAATCCACAGCGTAGCTATCCAAAATGTATCGTAAGTTGTTGTCGAAAATAGGGACTTGACAAAATTAACGATATTAATATCTAATGGTTGTTCGTCTTCTGTTCGTACCGAAGTCGCAATACGACGATAAACATTAATAACAGGGTTGTGCTTTAAAGGGTCCCAAAAGCAAGCTTTTCCACCTGGTTTAAGAACTCGATACATTTCTTTGATGGCAGCTTGAGGGTTTGGTAAGTGGTGGAGTAAGTTAGAGGCGTAGACAATATCAAAACTATTATCGGGGAATGAGAGTGCGATCGCATTTTCTGTACAGCCTTCTATCTCGACTCCATTAGCAGCAGCTAGTTGTAAAGCAACTTCTACCATCCCAGGAGAATAGTCAGCAGCTACACAAACCGCCCCTCTTTTAGCAAAATAGACACTATTTTCACCCGCACCACACCCTAAATCTAAAATTCGCTTACCTTTAATATTGCCTAATTGTTGGATAATAAAGCGATTTTCTGGTGCTGTGCAAGCTTCAAAATAATCTTTAACTTTAATTCCTTCTACATCAATGGTAGATGCCCACTGGTCGTGGAATGTTTTCTCTTTATCAAGAACTTTTTCTGGAATCATCTCTTGCATATCCGAAAAGGGCTTTTAAGAGATTTTAACCGCAGATAAACGCAGATAAACGCAGATAAATGCAGATATTTTTCAGTGATTAATTATTTTGAAGATAGGCTGCTAAGGAATGGAAATAAGAGACGTTCTTAGGAACGCCTCTTACCTTAGCTGATAAACAAATAATTAAATTTTGGCTGAACCGACTGTTGAAGCATCTGGCGCTGTCAGTTCTTGAGCTAATGTTGGCTTCTGACTTGATTCATTACGCTGCAATGAACCATACAGGCGGTTGAGAGCGTTGACATAAGCTTGAGCGGAAGCAACAATGATATCGGTGTTAGCAGCATGACCGGAATAAATCCGTTCTTTGTGTTTCAGACGAATTGTTACTTCCCCAATTGCGTCAATACCAGCCGTCAC
>JBARVL010000628.1:0-4143 GCA_049646245.1 Crinalium sp.
GCACAAGATCCTGAAAATGCCACATTAGACACTTGGCGACAGGTAATCAATGTAAATATGGAAGGCGTTTTCCTGGGATGTCAACACGCCATACCGCTAATGAAAGCAACAGGTGGTGCAATTGTAAACATTTCATCCTACGCTGCCATAATTGGTACACCATTAGCAGTTGCTTATGGTGCAAGTAAAGCTGGTGTGCGTCAGTTTTCTAAATCTGTTGCTTTATATTGCGCCCAACAAGGTTACAAAATTCGCTGTAACTGCATCTTGCCAGGAGCAATTTTAACTCCTATGTGGGAAGGATTTCTTGGTAGTGGAGAAGATAGAAATCAACGTAGTGAGCAAATTACCAAACAAATACCTTTGGGAGTGTGGGGAGAACCCGAAGATGTTGCTTATGCAGTTCTTTATTTTGCTTCGGATGAATCAAAGTTTGTTACTGGTGCTGAATTGGTAATTGATGGTGGTCAATCTGTGGGTTGATAGGTGAGGGAAGAGTGCGATCGCTCTTTATTTGCCCTGTAAAGAATAGACAATAGGCAAATATCTATAATCATTGATATCATATTATTAATAATATCAGGAGCAAACTGCTATGTCTAATTCCCATGAAACTGAAGGTGAATCTTTTAGCTTTTCTGATTTTAAAAAGAGTATGGATGAAAGCTTAAAAAGTTCTTTAGAAGCTGTTGAACGTCTGAAAGCTACTGATACCAGTCAAATGAATACTGCTCAATTGACAGAACGTCAACACGAAATAGAAGAGCTAGAAGGAGTTGCTTCAACTCTCAAGCAAATGCGATTTGAAGATTTAGAGAATCTAGAAGGAAAGGTACAATAGGCAGAAAGACGCTTGTTCGATAGTTAACCAAGCAACCTCATCAGATTAACCCAATATAAATAATTTTATAGAACAAGAATTTGATAATTTATGAACTTTAATTTTCTTCATGCTTTTTTAAAATTTAATTTAAGTTCGCTAACCCGATTACAACCAGCAAAATCCCGAAAAAACCCGACACAATCGGCGTTAACCATAAATCCAAAAACGAGTTGATTGCTGCTTCATTAGGATTATTTGGATTGTAAAGCACATTTACTTTTTGTCCAATATAATATGGAGTACGATTAGTACCTATTCCCGATGTTTTTTGTATAATTATTTCTTGCTGAGTTTCATATTTAAATACAGGATAATAAGATACTTCAGAGTCCTTATCTATTTCTCGTCTGAGATCAATAATAATTCCCTTAGCACTAGATGCACGTCTTATAAATTGTATTGTATACTTAAAACCGAATAAGCTAAACAAAATTAGCCCAATTCCAACAATAATCGCAATACTGGCTTTTGTTAAAATAGATATATTTATATTCATAGTTGTGTTTGTTAATTAAATAACGTATAGTAAAATACGGTTCAGTCAAGGATAGTTATAGGTTGGTGGAGCGGTAGTGTTGGCGTAACCTAATTTCCTTAACCCAATCTACCTAATTTAAAGTATTTGACTCTAACTGAACTGAATTGGCATATATGATAAGTCTTATCACAACAAACAGCTTCAAAATATCACTGTGAAATAAATGTAATACAACTGTAATATAAATTAATATTGTAGATGTTTAAATTATATGATTATTTGCCTTCTGGTAACTGCTATAAAATTCGGTTACTTCTAACGCAATTAAAAATACCATTTAAAAGAGTAGATATAGACATACTTAAAGGTGAGTCTCGGACACCAGAATTTTTAAGTATTAATCCTAACGGGCGTGTGCCTGTTTTAGAAACTGAATCAGGTCAATCTATAGCAGAATCAAATGCTATCCTTTTTTATCTCAGCCAAAATACAAAATTTTTCCCTACTGATGCTTTTGAACAAGCACAGGTAATGCAATGGTTATTTTTTGAGCAATATAGCCATGAACCATACATTGCTACATCAAGATACTGGATTTCTATCCTGGGAAAAGCTGAAGAATATCGAGATGCTATCCAAGAAAAACGTCAACCTGGCTACGCGGCATTAGGTGTAATGGAGAAACATTTAACAAATCAGCAGTTTTTTGTGGGAAATCGTTATACGATCGCAGACATTGGATTATTCGCCTATACCCATGTGGCTGATGAAGGAGAATTTGATTTAACCAGATTTCCAGCTATTCAAAAATGGATAGATCGTGTTAAATTCCAGCATAATTACATTGGCATTACTGAATATTAATTTTTTTGCAGATAATTTATGAGCTACTTTCGCCAAAATATTGATTTGATGTCTGGCTACCAGCCAGGAGAACAGCCTCCAGCAGGTGTTAAAGTAATCAAACTCAATACAAATGAAAATCCTTACCCGCCTTCGCCAAAAGCCTTGCAGGTAATGCAGAATCTGGATGGAGAACTATTGCGCCGTTATCCAGATCCAATGGCGGGAGAATTCCGTGAAGCTGCCAGCCAAGTTTTAGGTGTACCGAAAGAGTGGATTTTGGTAGGTAATGGCAGTGATGACCTTTTAACAATGCTGATGCGGGCTTGTGCCGATCGCGATCGCAACGTTGTTTATCCCATGCCAACTTATGTGTTATATCGTACCTTGGCTGAGATCCAAGATGGACGTATAGCAGAAATTCCTTATGATGATGATTATCAATTGCCAGTTGAGCGATTAATTGCGGCTAATGGTGCAGTAACCTTCATCGCTTCCCCTAATAGTCCTTCTGGGACTTCTATACCCCTAGAATTATTAGATAAACTAGCAGCACACTTATCAGGGATATTAGTTGTTGATGAAGCGTATGTAGATTTTGCTGAATCTACTGCTTTGCCATTAGTGCAAAAATACGACAATGTGATTATTTTACGGACTCTTTCTAAAGGCTATTCTTTGGCGGGGTTACGGTTGGGATTTGGAATTGCTCAACCAAGCTTGTTAGAAGGATTAATTAAGGTTAAAGATAGTTATAACGTAGATGCGATCGCCTATCGTGTAGGTGCAGCAGCATTGCTCGATCAAGACTACAAAATCGCTAATGCTGAAAAAATTAAAACCTCCCGCAGCAAACTAACTAACAATTTAGAGCAACTAGGTTTTAAAGTATTACCATCCCAAGCTAACTTTTTATTAGCTCAACCTTCCAAAAAACCAGCAGAATGGCTCTACCAAAACTTAAAAAGTCAAGGCATATTAGTGAGATATTTTAAGCAACCACAACTAGAAGACAAACTACGAATCACAGTTGGCACAGAAGAGGAAAATGCAGCTTTAATTAAGGCATTAACTCAGCTATGTGAATCAGATTAAACTTATGTCACAAACCACCGTTGGCACTAAAAAAAAGGGTAAATCTCTTCCACCAAAACCTATAGTTAAATTAGGAAAGTTTGTTTGGACAACAATGTGGCATCTAATGATGTCTCAACTTGCCCCGCGTAATCAATCAGGCGAGTATGTTCGTCCAAACAGTCAATTCCGAAACTTTATTAGTACAGAGGAAGAAAACCCCTACAAACCAGCCGCAGGGCGTTATCGTCTTTATGTAGGGTTGGGATGTCCTTGGGCGCACCGTACTTTAGTAGTTTTAGGACTTAAAGGACTGGAAGATGCGATCGAAGTATCCGTAGCTTCACCTTCACCAGACCAAGGAATTTGGGTATTAGATCAATTAGATGAGGGTTGCCAAAATCTCCCAGAACTGTATCAACTAGGATTACCAGGCTACAGTGGACGTAGTACAGTACCCGTATTATGGGACAAAGAAACAAAAACAATAGTTAACAATGAGAGTGCAGAAATTATCGTTATTCTGAATTCAGAATTTAACGATTTTGCCAAGAATCCTACACTCGATCTTTATCCAGAGGATTTGAAACCAACAATTGATTCTTGGAACGATAAAATTTACAACACAGTAAATAATGGTGTATATCGCTCAGGTTTTGCCCAAAGTCAAACCGCATACGAACAAGCTTGCAATGAATTGTTTACTACCTTAGATGAGATTGACAAAGTATTAGCAACAAATCGCTATTTGTGTGGCGATCGCATTACACTAGCAGATGTGCGTCTATTCACCACCTTATTCCGATTTGATATTGTCTACTACGGGCTATTTAAGTGCAATCGTAGAAGAATCCAAGACTATCAA
>JBARVL010000629.1:0-1532 GCA_049646245.1 Crinalium sp.
GAACCTGCAACGATACCTGCACCAGCATAAAGTCTAGCGCGATCGCCATCTATTAAGGCGGAACGAATCCCCACAATAAATTCACTGTTTCCTTGGTGATCTACCCATCCTATGGGCGCAGCATAAAGCGATCGCTCAAATGGTTCAAAGGTGCGAATCTGTTGGCAAGCGATCTTGCGCGGTAAACCTGCTACTGCTGGGGTAGGGTGTAATTCTGCCACAATTTCTAGAGGATGAACAGATGAAGGCATTGTTGCTTGAATTGGTGTCCACAAATGCTGGATATTGGCAAGTTTAAGCAGTTGTGGCAATTCAGGGCTGACAGGTGCTAATCCTAGTTTAGTTAGGCGTTGGGTGATAAAATCTAGTACTACTAGGTGTTCGCGTCGTTCTTTTTCACTACTCAATAAGCGATCGCCAAATTCTGCATCTTCAATTGCCGTTGTTCCCCTTGGCGCTGAACCAGCTAATGAGTCTGTAAATAACTGCTGATTTTTAATACTAATTAACCGCTCAGGACTTGCACCAATAAAAGTTTGTCCCTTACTATTACTTGTGGAGAAGATATAACAGCCTGGATAACGTTGGCGCAAATTATCCAAGGAGTCAATTAGTTTAAATGCTACAGGTGATTTGACATCTACTGCATGAGCTAAAACAATTTTATTTAATTCGTTGTAACGAATTGATTCTAATGCTGATGTTACCGATGATTTAAATTTATTTATATTATTAAAGCTGAAGTTACAATAAGTTTCTAAAGGTTGATAAAGATGATTTTTTGATGCAATCTGGGGACTGGTTTTTATAATTTGAATTTTTTGCAATATTTCGTTAAATAACAATTCTATATTTTTTAGCTGATTTACTTCTATATTAAAAACTAAAACGCCTTTGTTTTTAATTCTCGAAAACTGTAAGCGAGGCAAAAAAATTGTGGCAGGAGGAAAAGTTAAATCACCATTAAGTGGTTCATCAAAAAAAGTAAAGCTACAAAAAAAATGAGGTCCAGTTAAAGCCAGATCGTCAGCGCCAGCGATCATTGTGCTGCCCAGACAAGATTTGATAAAATGTTGTGCTTGCTCAAATCGTGAACTCCCTGTCACCTTGAGGGATGCTACTGCATCAATAGCTGCGATCGCCACTTCATGTCCAGCTTGCTCAAAGTAAAAATTTAGTTGACCTGGTTTAGCCATTGCAGCCATTACAGCCAACGGATCAACAGGTGGCATCTCAAGAGTTAGACTGATGATTTTTGTTTGGTCTTTTTGTTGGGCAGTTTGCTTACAGGCTAATAGATTCTGGTACAGATCTTTACACTCAATAAGCTGGTGATTACGATATGGTGTAACTGTCATAGCACTGAAGTTTAGCAAACTTGTTTGCATTTTGTTAATCATTGATCGTTGAGAATTGTAAATCATGGTATAGGTGGAGGTATGCCATGATTTTGCTTCTATCTTAAGAATGATTATGCACACAAAATGAGCAATTATAGCTGAAACAAATTCTTCATAGATGCAAGTAGCAGC
>JBARVL010000630.1:0-12412 GCA_049646245.1 Crinalium sp.
TCTTCCCCTCTCTCCTCCCTCCTCCCTCCTCCCTCCTCTCCCCCTAAAACAGAAAACGCGCTTTCCCACAACAGCTTAATGTTAATACCAACGCCTAGTTTAAAAGAATTTCTACAGCCAGTGCGCGTTTGTCTACAGAATGCGCCATTGGAGGCGGTGATTGAACTTTTCACTTCTTATGAATGCGATCGCATTATAGTCGTTAATGAGCAGCAATATCCTGTCGGAGTGGTAAACCTGCGACGGTTGATGCCTTGTATACTTGGTAACATCAAGCCGCAAGCGGAAATATCTACCTCCGTTATCGACGAGCAAACACATCGGGGCGATCGTTGTAATATATTATTTAATCAAGGAAATTATTTAGGCGATCGCACCCAAGTTAATCTGTTAGAAAAAACTCAGCATCCAGCGCCACAACTTGCTGATTTTAGTAGGCTAATGGAACCTGTAGAGATTTTAAGTGCCGATAATAGTTTGCATGAATTTTGGCTTTCTCTACAAAACCAAGAAGCTGAAGGATTAAATCAGCACTGGGTTGTTGTAGATAGCGATGGCTTGTGTATCGGACTTTTGGATAGTTGGCGGCTGTTGAAATATCTAGCACCACTGGTAAACAGTTCATCTCAGTTTTCCCCAACTAGTACTACATTTAGCAATCATAGTCAACAACAAGAAACGATTGTTAATCCCTTAGAACAACTGCTAGAACAACTACCGTTACCAATGATGTTGCAAACAGGTAGCGGGCAAGTAATTAGCAAAAATACCGCTTGGCTACATCAGATTGACGACAAACAAGATTTAGATTGTGGTAAACCAGAAACAGCAGACGTATTTAAATTTTTAGTGCCAACAGAATCATTGACTGGAGAAAAAAACGCTGATTTAAACAATCATTTTTTTGCAACTAAATCTCCCCCAGTGTACTATATTAATCCAGATAATCAAAATACTAAAAATGACGAACAACAGGCAAATATCAACAAATCTTTGTTGCTAAATTTAGCAGTAGCAGATCCAACTAATAGCTGTGAAACATTAGAAATTAAACCAATCAAAGTAACAGATGATTTTAGTAATGAAAGTCAGCAAGAGCGGCAAATTTGGGAGTTTGTCAAAATTCAACTGGGTAAAAAAGTTAGTGGAGAGCAATTTGCTAATAATTACTTTTCCTCTTCTCCCGATCTCTGGCTGGTACTAGCTACCGATGTCACAGAGCAACAGCAGGTGGCAAAAGAATTAGTTGCAAAAAATGCTGATTTAGTGCAATTAAACCGCTTTAAAGATGAATTTTTAGCTTGTATCAGCCATGAACTTAAAACTCCGTTAACTGCTGTTTTAGGTTTATCTAGTTTGTTGAAAGATCAAATGCTAGGAGAACTGAATGAACGGCAATCTCGCTATATTAATTTAATCAATCAAAGCGGACGGCAGTTGATGGTGGTGGTCAATGATATTTTAGATTTAACTCTGATGGAAACTGGTCAGCTAGAATTGAACCTAGCACCAGTTGATATTGCTACAGTTTGCCAGAGCGCGTATCTCCAAGCGCAGCAACTTCAATCAGTTAAAAAGACTCAAGACAAATCAGATACTGAAGTTAAATTTACTCTCTTAATTGAACCAGGTTTAGAAATGCTGGCGGCAGACGAATTACGGCTACGCCAAATACTGCTTCACTTACTTAGTAATGCCCTGAAATTTACAGAGGATAAAGGTGAAATTGGTTTAAATGTTTGTGCTTGGTCAGGTTGGATTTCTTTCACCGTCTGGGATACTGGGATTGGAATTCCACCAGAAAAGCAGCATTTAATTTTTCAGAAATTCCAACAACTAGAAAATCCGCTTACCCGCAGATTTGAGGGAACTGGTTTAGGGTTGGTTTTAGCTCAACGTTTGGCACGTCTGCACGGTGGAGATATTTCTTTTATTTCCCAATTAGATCAAGGTAGCCAGTTTACTTTATTACTGCCTCCTATTCCCCCACAATCATCGGCTGAATTGTCTATTCAGTATCAAAATAACAGTCAAGTTGGTAGGAGTAACAGCAATCGCTTAGTTTTGATTGTTGAAACTGTAGCCAATTATATTGAAGATTTGAAGGAAAAACTTACAAGTTTAGGATATCTGGTGGTAATTGGGCGCTCAGGTACGGAGGCAATTGAAAAAGCTAGAATGTTGCAACCCTGCGCTGTGTTGCTCAATCCTGTGTTACCGATGCTTTCCGCTTGGGATGTTTTGACTTTGTTAAAGTCAGATGAACAAACTAAGCATATTCCAGTAGTTGTCACTGCTTCTAGATCAGACAAGGAAACTGCTTTAGAAAATCTTGCTGATGATTTCTTGAGTATACCAATAGAAACGTCGGCATTAAGACAAAGTTTAATAAATTTAAGCCAAGACAAGTTATGCGATCGCGATCCTATAGTAATATTGCACTTAACCTCAGAGTTACAGACCCAAGAGTTAGAACTTAATTTAATTAGTAACTTAAATCTTAGCCATCATCATTCAGAATTAAATTACAGAGTTTTAGAAGCCGATGATTTAGAGCAAGCAGAATTAATTGCTCGTGTTTGGCATCCTGACGTGGTATTACTTAATAGTACTGGTTTAACTGATCCGCTTTTGTACTTGCAACAACTGAGCCAGTATACAAGTATTGCGACTTTACCTTTAATTACAATAGATCATCAGGCAACTGAGGCAGCAAATCAAGTTCCTGGGTTGACAGTTTTCCCTTGTTTAGCACCAGTAAATAATCACGAGCAAGCTGCTTTATTACAGGTGATTCAAGTTGCGGTAGGGATGTGTTATCAACCAAGCATTGTAGTAGTAGATACTGCAAAATTATCAAATTTATCTGCCTCTAAAAATTCTGGTGAATGGCTACAAGCACTAAATCAATATTTAAAAACAGCAGGGTTTAGAACTATAGTTCCGCCTTCTGGGGCAGAGGTGACTCGTCATGTTCACAATCAAAATTTTGATTTACTGTTAATTTATTTAACAGATATCGAGCCGGAGCCAGAATTTGTGAATGCGATCGCATCTTTATTACAGCAGCCACAAATGCCACCAATTTTAGTTTTAGATAACCGTAAAGGTAAACCAGTAAATCTTTCTAAAACTACTAATTCTTTGGCTAAATTTGAGGCAGTGTTAAAGACAGCAGCTAGTAAAATTATGCGAGTCGATACTCTGTCAATGACTGAGCTTTTAAAGTTGATAAAACAGATGTTAGTACAGAATTGTTAATTGTTAATTGTTAATTGTTAATTGTTCAAAAACACGGATGAGTTGATAGGCTCCCGATGAGGCTAAATCTTGATATTGGTTGGGTTTTAATCCTGTCTTTTGGATTAATTCTGGTTGAGCAATAATTAGGGATGAAGGTGAATTAGGTTGATTAGTTGCTTTTGCTTTCAGATACTCAATTACTTCAGGTGGATTTTTCAAATAATTGACTTGTCGCTGTGAATAAAAAACAAGACTAGGCTTTTTAAAACCAATCATAATCAATTCTTCCCCTGGTTTTTGTATCTGATTTGAGAGGGCAGCTAATTCTCTTAGGGGTAGTTGACGGGTATCATCCATCAGAAAGTAAGCTGGTGTAATCACAAAAATAATGAATGCTATAAATCCAACTAAATTAACACCCCATACCAAATGCCAATAGCGTTTTATTATTACTATTGCTAATCCTACTGCTGTCAATGTCCAAATTATGCCACCACGTACAGGTAAACCTGCTTGCTGTAATAATTCTCGGAGGTTGGGAACTGCTGGATCGTATCCTAAGTAGAGGGGGAGGAAGAAAATTGCCCCGGCAATAATTAATAAGAATAAAATATTAAAAACGCCACTCCAAAAAAGTGAGGAATGTGCTTTTTTATTTTGATCTTTAACTTCTAATACTCGATTAATTTGATCGCTCCAGAATAGTGCAACTATAATAGCTGCGGCTGGCATTAAGGGTAGAACATAGCTAGGTAATTTGGTAATAGCTATGGTGAAAAAAGCGAAAATACCAGCAAACCAGAACCAAGCAAATAAGCCTAAATGAGTGGCGCGGGGTTGTTGTTGCCAGGATTTACGTTGCCAAAATCGTAGCCGCGCGATCGCAACTGGTAAATAAATCGACCAAGGTGCAAACCCGACAAGCACAACTAGAAAATAAAAATACCAAGGTGCGCCATGACCATTTACTACACCCGTAAAACGTTCTATATTGTGATAGCCAAAAAATGAATTAATAAAATTTTCACCATTTGCCAAAAATACTAATATATACCAAGGTAAAGTAATTGCTGCAAACAATAACACTCCTCGCAATAATCGCATTTCTTGGATTACTTCTCTAAATTTACCAAGATATAACAGAAATGTAGTAATAATTAATACTGGCAATACAATTCCTACTGGTCCTTTAGTCAAAACGGCTAGTGCAGCTAATACATAAAAAGCTATATACCAACGTTCCTGTACTTCAGGTTTAGAGTCTTGAGCATATCCTAAGAAAAATGCTAATAATGCTGAACCTGTACATCCACTTAGGAGCATATCTGATACACCTGTACGCCCCCAAGCTATAGTTTCTGGATTTAAAGCAATCATTGCTGCGCCTATCCAAGCAGATAACCACAACTGGCGGGTGATGTGGGGGTCTTTTTTAATAGTTGTTGGAGATGCTTCTGGGAATTTTCCAGGGTTAGGAATGCCAAAATAGCGGAGTGTATAGAATCCTAAAACTGTGAGTGCGATCGCCGCAAGTGCAGAAGGTAAGCGCACCGCCCAAGAATTCACGCCGATTAACTTATATGCGATCGCCTGACACCAATAAATTAAAATTGGTTTATCAAAACGAGTCGCACCATTAAAATAAGGTGTAATCCAGTCGCCTGTAACTGCGATCTGCCTTGAAGCTTCCGCAAACAGTGGCTCAGTTTCATCAATTAAGCCAGTATTGCCCAGATTCCACAAAAAAGCTATCCAGCTAATTAATAACAACCACAAAATTGATAGCGTCCAAGCTTTGTTTGGTTGCTTGTCCCACAATTCCAGCCAACTTTTAACCTTTAACTTCATGCGACTTAAAATTTTGATGTAATTGGCAACTTGCTTAATTTAACTGGAAATGCGATCGCATGGCGTTGTTGTGAAAGGCTAAATGTCACCTCACGTAAGCGCACGTATCGCATCATCAACAACAAGCGCAGCAATTGCACACTTATTTTTGATGACTCTGACATATTAAAGCAGTTCCCTAAAAGTGATTAGTGATTAGGTACTGGTGACTAGGGACTTACGCAGAAATCATCCTTGATATCAGGGCGGGTTTATGTATATCAATGGTGAGGATAGATAAATTTTGGTGCAACCCGCCCCTACAAGCCTAATTTTATTGTTATCTTGCGTAACTCTTAAAATAAACTCCCCTCCCTTTAACAAGGGGAGGGGCTGGGGGTGGGGTTCTTCTCAAGGCATAAACTCCAACACTATCCCTACCCTACTATCTTTACTTTCCCTAGCATTCTGCTTTTGAATATCTGTAGATAAACGCAAATTGCGAGTAATTGCATATCCCGCAGAAAGAGTGGTTAAACCTACTTCCTCACTACTTCCAGGCGAAACAAAACTCTGAGTTAAAGCAACATCTGCTGCACCACCACGAGATAAAACTAACAGTAGCCTTCCGCCAACATTAACCCCATCTGTAGAATACCTATCAGTTTCTAAATGCCGATAACCAACAACAGGCGCAATATTAATATAACTACCCAAAGGCAGCACATAGTAACGTAAATCTGCGCTATATGCTGTACGTTTGCCATTAAATGCAGCCTGATAATCTCCACTAACAGTTAAACCTGAAGTACCAATTAACACATCCTCAACACCCACATTTACCCCCCCTGCTTGTTCTGTAGAAGGAAACTGAGAATAGCCCAATCTCAAGCGAGTTTTAAAACTAGGATTGTTTTTTATTTCCTCTAAAAGATTTGGTAATTTATTGCGCCAGCGTTGTAAAACGGGACTATTGTTGATAACTTCAGGGCTTAAATCTAAGTCCTGAGTAGAGTTATTAGGACTCGTTGGTGGTTGATCTTGACTAAATGCTGGTGTAGTTTTAATAATTATGCAAATACTAGCTGTTAACGCCCAGCTAGTAGAATAAATAATTAATTTGCCAAAATTTAATTTCATTGTAAGCAACAATTTTGATTTCATTTTTTGTAGGGGCAATCCCCCCGTGGTTGCCCCGATACTGGTGCGGGGTAGGCACGCGGGCGCTACCCCTACAAAATTCCCTTGAGCAATGTTACAGCCCCACCCAATTTAAGGGGGGCTAGGGGGGATCTACGTTAGTGCGTAAGTCCTAAAAAAATGAAAGTGGCTCTGCATCATACAGAACCACTTCAAATGAGGGAAACTACCGACAATTAACGCACTGTCCCTTCCAAAGCAGTCATATCAATTGGCTTCATTAGATATAACCGCAAGAATTGCCAGCCACTAGAAACGTAGAAAGGCAGTTTTTGGAAGAATTGCAGGAATTTAGGAGTATTGGAATTAACGATCGCACTCAGATGTTCATTATTCTTCACGCAAACATCCAGGCGATTATAAAATTCTGGATTCTCTACATCCAAAATTACAGGAAATACCCGCCCCGCAGTTTCGTTAGTCTTCTTAATCACGTGAATATCATAATCACGCGCATTCAGACCAAGAATTGCATAGAAATCTGCACGCTGAATATCGTTAAGATACATCGTCACAAACACCGATAACAGGAAGAAACGGCTCCATAGCTTCGCTCTCCAATCATTCAGTGTATTTGGTTGCGCCCGCATGATTGCGTCAAAGAAGTCACCGTGACGGTTTTCGTCCTGACACCAGTTTTCAAAGAACCGGAAAATGGGATAAACCCGATCTTCTGGATTTGCTTCTAAGTGACGATAAATAGTGATATAGCGCCAGTAACCAATCTTCTCAGACAAGTAAGTAGCGTAGAAGATAAACTTCGGCTTAAAGAAAGTGTAACTTTTACTCTTAGTCAGAAATCCTAAATCTAACGATAAGCTGAAGTCTGACAGTGCTTTATTAAGGAAACCCGCATGACGCGCTTCATCGCGAGACATCAGGTTAAAGCATTCTGCCAAAATTGGGCTTTTATCTTTTAAACGACGACCTAGTTCTTTGTATAGCAAGAAGCCAGAAAACTCAGCCGTGCAGGAACGCTCTAAAAACTCAATGAACAAACGGCGAGTTTCTCCATCAATATGTTCCCAGGATTGGTCAAACTCGGCATCCCGAACAAAGTGATGGCGGTTGTAATCAATGCGAAACTCTTCTAGAATCGCGTTCAACTCGTCCTCATTAGGCGAGATGTCCATCTTCGCCATTTCTTCAAAGTCGGTCGTGTAGAACCGAGGGGTCAGAATGGTGTCCTTCGCGGGAACTTTGATTCCTGGTCTTAACTCTTCAAATGCAGGTTTTTTAAGGGAATCTACCATAGTGCTTTGGCTCGCGTGTAAATCTGTGCCTCCCGTTGCTGCTAGACGGGCTGCGTTCCAGTTTACCAAGCTAGAGCCTAGGAAAGCTATTAATTTTGTTAAGAGTTGCTACATATTGTCAATTTTATCAGCACAACTCGCTGAAACAAAAAAAATGTGTTAATAAGTTTCCTTTCTTAAATTCAAAATTTTACTTCTTTTAACTTTGCGATCCTTTGCGCTTACCTTTGCGACCTTTGCGTTAAAAAAAATATATAATTCCAACGCCACCAGATTTAAGATAAATTTTTAATCGTAAAAATTCAATTTTAATTACTAATTGAGCATCAAATATTAACACTACGCCCAGCTAATTGCCCGATCGCACTAGCTAACTTCTCAGGCTCAACTGGTTTAGACAGGTACATCTGGAAACCAGCAGATAAAGCCCGTTTGCGGTCTTCTTCCCTAGCATAAGCAGTTAGCGCCATAGCTGGAATTTGCCCTAATTGTTCTAAAGATCTCACTTGCTTAATCAGATCGTAGCCATCTTGATCGGGCATACCAATATCACTAATTAAAACATCTGGGTGAGAATTTTTGAGTGCAATAATTGCTTCAGATACAGATGCGATCGCGACGACTTTTGCGCCATACTGTTCCATTGCCGCCGTCAGATATGCTAGTGTATCCGCACTATCATCAACTAACAGTACTGTTAACCCAGATAGTAAAGAATTGTCCTGAGTTAGTGCAGAAGAAGTTGTACTGTGTATCTCTGCATTCTTGGGATGCTTCTCTACTTCCTTACTTGCTTGCAGAAGCGGAATATATATAGTAAAAGTTGACCCCTTCTCATCTCCCAAACTATCAGCTTTCACCGTTCCACCGTGTAATTCTACTAAGTGGCGCACAATTGCTAACCCTAACCCTAATCCACCATAAGATCTAGTAGTAGTGCTATCAGCTTGGCTAAAACGCTCAAACACATAAGGTAAAAACTCAGGATTAATACCTTTACCTGTATCAATTACTTGAATTTGAACTTGGGTGTCGGTGCTATCTAGTTGCACCTTCACTTGTCCACCATCAGGTGTAAATTTGATCGCATTAGAAAGTAAATTCCATAATACCTGCTGTATGCGATCGCTATCTGCTGATACTAAGCCGATGGAGTCGTTGGGAACTAATTCTAGTTGAATTGCCTTAGCATTTGCGGCTGGACGTACAGCATCAATAGCAGATTCAATTACAGGTGACAGATTAATAGGACGGATATTTAAGCGTAATTTTCCCCTAATAATCCGCGAAACATCTAAAATATCTTCAATTAATTGTGATTGTAACTGTGCATTGCGCTCAATTGTTTCTAAAGCTCGTGCCGTTGTTGCTTCATCAAACTTACGGCTACGCAGCAACTTAGACCAACCAAGCATCGAATTAAGTGGTGTGCGGAGTTCGTGAGACAGCACAGCTAAAAATTCATCCTTCATACGACTAGCTGTTTCAGCAGTACTACGTGCAGCCTTTTCTGCTTCATATAAATAAGCACGAGCGATCGCTTGAGCGCACTGCTGCGCTAAAGTCAGCATAAATATCCGGTCTTCTTTGTTAAATTTCTGCCGTTCTCTAAAATTCAACGTAACCCCACCAATTGCTTTTCCTTCTACAATTAGTGGCATCGAAACCCACGATTCATGCTCATAATGGGCATAAACTTCAGCTAAATGGGGATATTGAGCAATCCTTTCAGCTTTAGACTCCGCCCAAATAGCAATTCCTGTTCGCACCGCTTCTGAGAGGGGGTAAGGTTCATTTACCGAAAAATAACGCCAAGCTTCTATCAACTCTGGCTTATAACCGACTGCACGAATTATTTCTAGTTGGCTACCATCTGGAGTTAGTAGTACTACTAAAGCACTGTTAGCACCAAAAGCTGCCATTCCCTGTTCTACTATTACTTCAGCAACTTGGGAAGGGGTTAGAGATTCTGAAAGTGCAGCAGTAACTTTTTGTAACCGCGCCGTGCGGTCTGCTGCTCTTTCCGCCCTCTCTCGATCAAGTTTCGCTTCAGTATAAAGCCTTGAGTTATCAACGGCTAAGGCTGCACGACGTGCTAATTCCTCAGCTAAAGACAAATCAGTATCAGTATAGCGGCGATCTGATTCGGCTGTAATCAAGGAGATGACACCAAGCGTTCGCGTAGCGTGCCCGCAGGGCAATCGCCCACGCGCAATTAACGGCACAACAATACACGATTTCAAACCTAAATCACGCAGAATCCGCAAATGTTCAGCGTCTTTAGCAACCTCTACCAAACCAGCATCAGGAATATCATACCCAATCTCCGACAAACCAGTTCGTAACACCTTGGGTACACCATTGGGTGCATCCGGATCTTCTGGGTAAAGTTGATTTAGCTGCCAAGCTAATTCTATTTTTGATGGATCTTGATGAGCTACAGCTACCCGACGGATAGAATGTCTAGTTTGATCATAAATATCAATTGCACACCAATCAGCCAAAAAAGGTACTACCAGTTGCGCCACACTATTTAATGTCGTTTCGTAGTCAAGAGAAGAAGCTAAAACGGCGCTTACTTCTGCTAAGAAAGCTGATCGCTGTTCTGCCGTTTCAGATACAATTCGTATTACTTGCGATCGGATTAGTTGAGCGTGTTCTAACTCTGCTTGCTTACGCTCAGTAAGATCTCGATAAATCCCCATAACACAAACAGGTTTATCTGTTTGATCGTTAACCTTTTTTACAGTAATTTCTATTGGAACTTCAGACTTATTTTTTTTAATACAAGTAATCTCGCCAACAAATACACCTTTGGCTTCGATTGCCTCAATAACAAGATCGCTGATTTTTTCTTGGATATCTGGGCGATACAGAAAATTAACTGATTTACCAATTACTTCTTGAGCAGTGTAACCCAAAATATCTTCTGCCGACCCCAGCCATTTTTGGATCTTACCTTCCAAGTCTGTAACTATAACCGCCTCCGGCATTTGGTTTAATACTTCGCTCTTAATTAGCAATGTATCTTCTACCTGCTGGCGCTGAAGTATTTCCTCTTGCAACTCAGCATTAATTTTAGCAAGTTGGGCAGTACGTTCCTCGACTCGCCTTTCTAGTTCCTGGTGCGCTTGCTGTAAAGCTGATTCTGCTTGTTTGAGGCGAGTAATATCAGTAGAAATTCCACAAACAGTTTCCTCTATTCCAGCCGAATTATCAAGCGGAAATTTAACGGAAAAATAGTTATGTAATCCATCTTGATGAGGGGCAACCTCTTCAAATTCTAAAGGCTTTAACTCTGTCAGTACTTTTTGATCGTTCGTTCTAAACTTATCAGCAATATCTGGTGAGAAAATTTCGTAATCAGTTTTGCCAATCACATCTTTTTTGCGGACATGAAATAAATTTTCAAACTGACGGTTAATTAGTAAGTAGCGACCTTGAACATCTTTAAGGTACACAACTACTGGAGAATTATCCAAAATAGCTTGTAGTTGTTGATTGGAAGTCCGTAAAGCTCTCTGCTGTTGTCTACTAATTAAGGTATACCCACCACTCAACACTAAAACTGCAAAGCAAACAAGAGAGGGTATTTCTGCCATGTTGAACCAGCGATTAAACAGCAGCGTTAACATTAGCGCTATTATAATTGTCACCAAAGGAACTCTGTATCGCAGCAGTCGAGAGCGTGTGGCATTCAACATGACATGGGATGTCTTAAATTTATCTGCACTTAGTCTAGGCTGGATTTAGCCTAAAACTGCTGAAATTGAGATTAATTTATTCACTAGCTCTCTGGTTACGGCACACTAACAGAACTACCGCTTCCGCCTGATACCTCGTAGGACTTAGTAATAAATACTTAAGACTAGGCAGCTATAACATGGTGAATTTGGCTAAATTAATCTTATTTATTTAATTATAGGAACTAAAAATTACTTACTTCTACAGGAACAAAAGCATCTCGGCTAAGAATCATAAATATAAAGTAGACAAGCTGTTTGATTATTATAAATTTATTTTAGTTGAACACACTTTGAGATTAAGTAATGCGATCGCACGTCAGCAGAATACTTAAGATCATCAATATATAGCTCCTACCATCACCCACTGGTCAGGAAGAACAAGGCAACAATGGCAACCAACTATGAATAAGGATATATCTACTACCTCTGAAGGCAATTCTACATTAAATATGAATAATGTAGGCACTAGCTATTTACTGTGGCTCGGCTGTTTGTTACAGCTACACGGCTTGCACCGTTTTTATAACAAAAAATACATTACAGGGCTATTATGGCTGTGTACGTTTGGTTTATTTGGGATTGGGCAATTTATAGATTTGTTTGTCATGCGCGGTTTGGTTGAAGAACACAATCTCAAAGCGAGAATGCAATTTGGTTTATCTCCCAATGGTGTACCATTTGCTCAACCTGCAATAGCGCTCACGCACTCCCTACCAACCCATGAGCAATTAATGGTCAAACTTCTGAAAGCCGCAGCAGCTAGAGGCGGTAAGCTTTCAGTAACTCAAGCTGTGATGGATACAGGAGTTAGTTTTGCTCAAGTAGAAGCAACCTTAAAGGAAATGCTCAAAAGTGGATACGTTTGTATAGACAACCATCCAGTTACAGGTGTTGTGCTTTATGATTTTATTGAACTTTAATAAGTAGATTTACGTGAAAAAATATAAAACCCAAAATGCTCCCCCTCCCTGTGGACGGGGAGGGGGCTGGGGGTGGGGTTCTTTTATCCTACTTAACAGCAAGTGACTAATTTCTTACCAGCCACTTTTGAGCATTCAACCTTTGAATTACACCAAAAACCATCAAATCTAGTGTTACTTTACGCTCATCAATTAAAAATGGCTCAAGTGTGCTAGGCTTACC
>JBARVL010000631.1:0-14115 GCA_049646245.1 Crinalium sp.
TGGAAATATTCACCTTTTGATTTAATCTGCCCGTGAAACTGTTCATAAGCAACCCGTTCAGATTCTAACAGTGCTTTGTGGAGACGTAACAAAATATTACGCACGTCGCGCAGTCGTTGAAGAGTAACCTCTAAAGAATCGGATGAAGACATCGGATAATGATTGCAGTAAATACTTTTCCTATGTTGGCATATCAATTCGGCTTAAGTGGGGATAGGATTTGCTGTAATTGTAGTAAAATCAGGTTAAATGAATTGTGCGATCGCAGCGTAGCAATTATGTATTTTATCCTGCTAATTACAACGGATGGCGCTTAAAAAAATTCCATATTTCCTCACTAGCATTAATTAATTGCGAACTACCGCCGCCACCTCTGGGGAAAATGTGTCCCGCACCTTTTAAAGTAACAAGTTCTACCTCTGCACCATCCCGACAATTAGGATAACGAGAAATATCTACACGCTTATTTAAACTTTTTTTAACTTCCTTCCCAGTGCAACCATTATGTTGTCGCCAAAACTTAATACTATCTGGAACAGATAAAATTGAATATCCAAATAATTTAGCCCCTGCCCAAGGAACTTTATCATCATTTGTGCCATTGATCATTAACATAGAAATTGCACGTTTAGAATTACAAGATTGTTTGACTTCACCAGGCATAGTAGCAACTACTGAGCCAAAAGCAGCAATTTGGCTATTCGGTTCACAAGCTAATCTTTGCACTAAAAAGCCACCATTAGACACCCCAGCAGCATATATTCTGCGCGGATCAATACTTCTAGTTTGCTTGAGGTGATTGATTAGAGTAGAGACAAAAGAAACATCATTCACACCCCATAGTGGATTACTAGCTACATCCCAACGTCGATCAATTCCATTGGGATAAGCAATAATAAATCCTTGACTTTCTGCCAGTTGATTAAACCCTGAACTTGATGCTAAATCTTTTCCTTGAGATCCAGAACCATGAAATGCTAAAACTAACGGCATCGGGCGTTTATGGTTGTAAGACTTGGGAGTATATATGTAATAACTCCTCTGCCTTCCTTGATGCTGTAATTCTCCAGTTGCTGCACCTATTCTTATTGGGTGTTGTTTAGTTGTGGCAGATATTTTAGGTTGCAATTCAGCACTAACTAATGTTGAGATAGCATCACAGCTAGTTGTAATACTAATTAAGAACAAGGTAAACGTTAGTTGTGCAGAAGCTTTTAAAAATAAGAAGTTCATTATGCTAACTAGCGTGGTGATAAATTAAAATTATACGTCTCACCGTGTTGCAAATATCTTATCCCTCTTCTGTCTCTTTCCGAGTTCTCAAGTTTATGTCATAAAAAATCAGCCCGCATAAACGGGCTAATTTCGGAATTTGATTGTTTGGAAGTTGGCGAATTTTTCTGGAAATTACTACTTATTCCAGAGCTTCTGAGCCTTTTCCAGAGGGGCGTGGTTCTACAGCTTGTACATCTTCACCTTGTACCTGTTTGATAAATGTTTTGGTGCTTTGAGGTAAAGGTTCATCCAAGTTCAGCTTTTCTTTAATTGTCTCGGCTGCATTTTGAAGAGGGTTGCTGCCGCCTGTTTGTTTCCCTTGTTCAGGGACTTGGTAAGAACTTGCTTCAGGTGTGCTGGTTGCAGCGATCGCACTCGGCGTAGTAAATTGTCCCAAAGCAGCACTAACAAACAATATAAGTCCTAGAAAACAAGCAGTAATAGCTTGACGAAGTTGCTTTGTTTGCAACCAGCCGAAAACTCGGTTCATATAAAATCCTTTATTAGTTACCTCATCAGTATTGAACTTTTATTTAAGCTAGGCATCAGTCAGGTGATATAGAGTTTTTACCTTGTTTTCGGCTTTTTTTCTCTGTCGGTAGATAGACTGCGATCGCACTATTGTAGCAGTCAGTACTTTCAGCTTTTTTATTCCTAACGCAAACCTAGCCAAGTAAAAAAGTCTTGACGGGTAAAAAATTCTAGTATTAATAAAGCCACAAAACCTACCATCGCGAAACGACCGTTTATTTGTTCTGCATAAGCAGTCCAACCAAAAGCGGGCGTTGGTTGATTAAAATTGTCTGGGGGTGTTGGTTGATTAGGGGGATTAGTTTCAGTGTTCATGGTTTTAATTTTCTGATTTAATTGATGGGGATGAAGAGGATTGACTATCCAAGGCTTGAACAGCGTTAATGAGCGATCGCACTTCTAGCGCCCCCTCTGAAGGCTCAAAAACCAAGGGAAATTTACCCCGAATTAGCATTCTTAATCCGAGAGGCGCAAGACTGAGCAAACCTTTTAGATCCCGAAAATAGTTTCCCACAACTTGGACACCAAATCGGCGTTCATCAATCCAACCTCCTTCTTTAACTAAATCAATTAAGACTTTACGGTGACGAATAGAACGACTAGCTTGGTGATCTTTGCGATCAAGAATTTCCTGTTTAATCTTGCTAATTTGATCCAATGGTGCTACATCCATTGGGCAAACCGTATTACAGTAAAAACATCGCGTACAACCCCAAACTCCTTGAGTACCTTGATGATATTTTTCTAAACGTTCTTCTTTTTGAGCGTCGCGATCGTCTGCTACCATACGATAGGCTTTGGCTAGGGCATGAGGACCTACAAAATCGGGGTTGACCTCACGCGCATTGCATTCAGAATAGCAAGCACCACAAAGGATACAATTACCAGTTTGATCGAGGCGCGATCGCTCTTCTGGTGTTTGTAAAAATTCCCGTTCTGGAACTTGTCTGGCATTAGTACTTACATAAGGATCAACTGCTTCCAAATGATCCCAAAAACTCCGCATATCTACCACTAAATCTTTAATTACGGGCATATTACCCATCGGATCTATAGTAATTTCTGGGATGCCTAAATCTGCTGTTTGTTGAAACCGAGCTACTTCACTGCCGACATTTTCTTTACAGGCTAATGCTGAACGACCATTAATCCGCATCCCGCAGCTACCACAAATGGTATTGCGACAATTTTTGCGAAAAGCTAAACTACCATCCTGTTCCCACTTAATTTTATTCAGACAGTCTAAAATCGTGCTTGCAGGATCTACATCCAGGGTAAAAGTCTGAATTTGTGGAGGAGAATTTTCTGCTTGGCGAGTTATTTTAAAAAGTACTTGCATCTTAACAAACGTTTATTTTATACTTCACAAGTCTTACAAATCAGATAATTCCTTGTTTAGCAACCTCAATAATGCTCTCTACAATAATTTATACCAAAGTGGAAAATCCCTGCTCTTAGTGGGATATTTGTGCTGTTCTATTAGAGCTATAGTTTAGCCACAGCAAGCCTTTTGATGTTTTAAATATCAACATAAACTCGGTGTCAGCAGTGCTTTGTATGATACCTGCTGGTGTGAAATCTTTCAGGTGCGAGCAAATTAATCATCCTTCCTTGAGGAGCAAGTTTAAAGTTAGCTAACAATCATTATTACCTGACTATCATTTTGACACATCTGCCTAGCGGTTTGCTATCCACCTACTCAAAGGTGTGTGGTTACGCTCTTTACTATATAATCCTCTGATTTTAGCTGTTGAATCAAAAACTTGATGATTTTAAGCTTTCTCAAAATTTGATCTAGCAGATATCCGTCAATATTGCGATTGTAGTAATGGTTAAGCTTAACTAGAGACAAGTATCAGCCTGTTTATTAAACCCATGTTGACTGAATAGACAAATTCATTGTTACATCCCCTGAGCAACTTCAAACAAAAGCCTTGGGTATGAACAGGAAAAATTACGCTTGCTAAAATTGGGAAGGTCAAAACAAAATTTACAAAATTGTTGCTAATTTACTGGTGTTTGAGGATATATTTTTTATATAGCCATTATTTGGCTAAAAACTAGGTAAAGCAACCTAAAAGTTTAAGGATATTTGGTAAGGTAATGACGGAAACTGCAACAAGTCCCTTAACGGGAAGACAACTGCTTCAAAAAGTAAAAGAACTCTCACACCTGCCACGGCGTGAAACAGCAAAACAGTGTGGTTATTACACCAACACGAAAAATAACCAGACGCGCGTAAATTTAACAGATTTTTATGACGCGGTGTTAGAAGCTAAGGGTATTCCTCTCGATCCAGAAGGCTCAAAAGATGGTCGTGGTCGCGAACCGACTTATCGCGTCAGCGTTCATAAAAACGGTCAAATTGTTATCGGTGCAACTTACACTGAAGCAATGGGCTTAAAATCAGGCGATGAGTTTGAAATTAAGTTGGGTTACAAGCATATTCACCTCATTCAGCTTGATGGCGATAAAAGCAAAGCAGTAGACGATGATGCTGATGATGAATCAGATGATGATTAATTTCTGAGAAAGTATAGATTATACAAGATCTATTCTTTGATCTCGTTTGATGTTAAGCTTCTCGGAAATTATTAGCACTTACAATGGTGATCTTTAATCAGGCAACCGAGAGATGGTTGTCTTCATTGACAGCTTATCCAGCTATTGTTAAAATCTTGGCTTTTTTCATAAGTTGGGCATTGCTGTGGTTGCCGATATTGATTCCTTTGGCATTAGTGCTGCGATCGCGTTCTGCTAAATTATTTACGGCAGATCAAAAACTGCCTTTACTTGCTTCTCTCTACCTAATTGCCCCCCTAATTGTTTGGGGTGCATCTTGGGTGGAGGAAGTATCTTTTTTAGATTATGGTCTACAAATACAAGATTTATCTTTCTTACTGATATCGTTAGGGCTAGGCTTAAGCTTAGGGGTTATTGGTTTAGTATTTGTCTTTGGTGTGCAATGGCAACTCGGTTGGATTAATTGGCATTGGGAAAATAGGGAACAATTACTCAGAGTATCACTGCCAATATTATTGTTAGGGTTGTGGATTAGTACCACAGAAGAGTTAATATTTCGTGGTTTTTTACAGAATGAGCTAAACCAAGATTATCCAGTTTGGATAGCAGGAGCGATCGCTAGTTTAATATTTGCTGTTACACACCTGCTTTGGGAACGTCAAGAAACTTTGCCACAATTACCTGGATTATGGTTGATGGGAATGGTACTGACGCTGGCACGTTGGGCAGATGGTGGTAGTTTATGGTTAGCTTGTGGACTCCATGCAGGTTGGATTTGGGGTTTAACTTGTCTGGATACAGCTTCGATGGTTAGCTATACAGGTAAGGGTTCCCAATGGGTTACGGGGTTATCAGAAAAACCTTTAGCTGGTGCTAGTGGTTTACTTTGTTTAATCGCGACGGGTTTAGTTTTGTTAGGGTTTATGCCAAATTAAAATTAATCGTGTTTTTTAGAAATTTATTTTTAACGCAAAGGGCGCAAAGGTAGCGCAAAGGGCGCAAAGGTAGAATATAAGTTATTGGTGATTTTAAAGTTGGGTAGGCTGGATAGGCGTTGCGGTGATCAGTGTTACGGGATTTAGAGGGGAAAAACGGGTTAAAGATGCGATGGGAACTGAACGGGATAATTGTACTTGTAATAAATGAGTTTGCCAAGAGCGATCGCGCAACCAAGACATTGCTGTATGCTGATGTTCTACAGTAGCTAAGGCTAACACCAAAACACCACTATTTGTTAGTGCAGTTTCACAGGCATCTAAAATTTCTGTTAAATTTCCACCACTACCGCCAATAAAAATCCGGTCTGGCGCTGGTAGATTAGCTAAAATCTCTGGTGCTGTGCCATAAATAGATGTAACATTTTCTACTTGTAAATGTTGACAGTTTTGCTCAATTAATGTACTACCCGCAGAGGTTTTTTCAATCGCATAAATACGAGAAGTAGGACATAAACGAGCAATTTCTATAGATACTGAACCAGTACCAGCACCAATATCCCAGATAATTTGTCCAGGTTCAAGGGCGAGTTCTCCTAAAATTAGAATACGCACTTCACGCTTAGTCATTAAACCAGGGCGATCGCTAAAACTAATAAAGCTAGAATCAGGTAAACCTAGTAGGGGTAAATTGTCTAAATTGATTGGTTGTGTGACTGCTGGATCTTTGAGCAAAACTACTACATTTAAAGCTCCGAATGTTTGCAATTTTATGTCTGTTATAGGTAAACACTGAACTTGTTCTTGTTCCCCTCCCAAATTTTCACAAACCCAGAATTTGTAGGAACTTGCTAAGTCTAGGGATTTTAACAAATGAGCGATCGCACTAGGAGAATTAGTAGCATCTGTCAATACGGCAATTTTATCACTACCTTGCTGTAATGCTTTGGTTAATTCATCTAAGGAACGCCCATGAATACTAATTACGCGGGCATCTTGCCAGGATACTTTAATTTTGTTAAAAGCAAGTTGAACTGAACTAAGATGGGGATGAAAGGTAAGTTTTTCCGCAGGCAGTTTTGCCAACAGCAACCGCCCCAAACCAAAAAAAAGTGGATCGCCACTAACTAAAATAACAATAATTTCCAGATCAACTTCTAGCCGTCGGCTAATTTCTGCAATTGCCTGATTCAAATCACCCAAGATCAAACGTTGTGCTGGGTGAGTGGGAAAATAACTTAAGTGGCGATCGCTTCCTACTAATAAACTAGCTTGCTCAACAATCTGTCTAACAGTATCACTCAGCCCAGCTTCTCCATCTAAACCAATACCAACGATATGTATAAATGCTGGTTCTATTGTCATTAATAATTAATAATTGATAATTGTTAATTGTTAATTGTTAATTGTTCCCAGGCTAAAACCATTAAAGCATTAACAATTGCTGCTGCTGCTGGAGAACCACCTTTACGCCCTTCTATGCGAATTTGAGGTAAAGATGTTTGAGCTAGTGCAGCTTTTGATTCTACTACGGAAATAAAACCAACAGTAGCACCAATTACTATTGCTGGTTGTACAGCTAAAGAAGGCAATTCAGCACAAAGAGCTAATAAAGCAGTAGGAGCATTTCCAATTACATAAATAGCATCAGGAAATTGTTCCAAACACTTGAGTAAACCTGTTTCAGTGCGAGTTTTTCCACTTTTAGCTATTGGTGCTTGTTCGACAGCACTAATTAAAGGGTTATTAAAGGTTTGTGATACCAAGGTGCTAACGCCTTGTTTAACCATGCTGACATCTGTAATTATAGGTGTACCACGTTGAATAGCTGCGATCGCACTTTCAATCGCATTATTGCTAAACCGGATAAGCTGGGCAAATTCAAAGTCAGCCGTACTATGAATTACCCGTCGCACAATTGCATATTCATCTGCACTAAAGTTGTGTTTCCCAATTTCTTGGTCAATAACTGCAAAACTTTGTAGCAAAATTGGATGTAGAGGCAATGCTTCTCTTTTAATAACCATAAAAACATTAAAAGTTTGTAACTGAAAACTCAGAAATACCTAAAAACTTAAATTAAGTAGTGCGGGCATCTTGCCCGCATATTAATCTTCCTCAGATTTATCGAAGTTCAAAGTTTATAACTCAAAACTCCAAAACTGGGTAATCCTGTTCGCGATAGTATCTGGTCATATCGTCAAACTTACGCAACTCTGCCCGTTCTACTAATAACTCTTGGGGATTTTCTAACCATTGGTTATTGAGTTGGGATAAAATTTGAGACAAGCGATCGCGGTCTAAATCCGGTGAAATTTCCCCAAAATACGAGAGCGTGATATGAGCATTAAGGAGATATTGCTGTTCAATCCCAAGGGCAATTAAACTAGGATTTTGATAAATAGCTCGTCGCAGTTGCAAAATTCTTTCATAAGCATCTTCATCTTTGGGTGCTAAACCAACGCCTATAGCGCGGGGCATGACTACTAAGCCTAGCAGTTGCCAGCGAATCGGATTGCTACTGGTAGAGGAATTTTTACACTGTTCAAAACTTTTAGCAATAGCGGAACGCAATTGCACTTCAAAATCAGGATTATGGCTAACAGCATCACGGTAGGCGCTATCCCAAATTAAATCTGCCAATGTTAAATGAAAGCTAGAAGCAGGTATAGGCACAATCAAATTAGGTAGCTGCTGTAATAGCTGCTCTTGACAATTTTGTAAACTCTGGTATATTCCAGAATTTGTTGAATCTTCCTCCCCAGGTGGGGTTATTACTGTATAGCCAGGAAAAGGTACTGCTTTTCTGCCACGATCGGGATGTGGCTCAAACTTAGGCGATTCCTGAATATGTTGTAATAGAGATTCGTAAGTGACGGGTAGCGTCTGCCGTGCCACTCTGTTTAAATAAGTTTGATAATTCTCGTCCAATCTTGATCCCCTCGCGATCGCACTTTTTCCTGTAATGTCAATTTACCTCTATTGGGGAGATGATAACTTTGCGATTTCTAAAGCTGTTGATACCCTACGGGGATCAGTTCTCGATCCTAATTGGGTTAGCTTTAACTATGACAAAATCTCCCCAGAACAAACAGATGCTATTATCTTGGCTTTAAACCAAGCAATGACACCACCTTTTGGCATGGGTAGGCGTTTGGTTTGGCTTGCAGATACTAATATTTGCCAACAATGTTCTGAACAATTATTGACCCAATTAGAGCGTACCTTACCAGCTATCCCAGAGTCTGCGGTATTGTTGCTGACTAGCGGCAATAAACCAGATCGTAGACTCAAATCTACTAAATTACTGGAAAAGTACGCAGAAATTCAGGAATTTTCCCAAATTCCTCCCTGGAAAACCGAATTATTAGTGCAGCAAGTGCGTCAAGCTGCACAGCAAGTGGGTGTGAAACTGAATAACTCTGCTGCCGAACTTTTAGCTGAGTCTGTAGGTAATGATACTCGGCAGTTATACAATGAACTAGAAAAGTTACAGCTTTACGCGGGTACTACAGCAACTATTAACGAGCAAGCTGTAATTGCTTTAGTTAATGCCACTACTCAAAATAGCTTACAGTTAGCCGCAGCTATCAGACAGGGCAAAACTGTTCAAGCTTTGCAGCTAGTCTCTGATTTAATTAGCCATAACGAACCCAGCTTGCGAATTGTTGCTACATTAATTGGGCAGTTTCGCACTTGGTTATGGGTAAAGATTATGATCGAAGATGGAGAGAGAGACGAAAAAGCGATCGCCTCCGCCGCCGAAGTAAGTAACCCCAAGCGCATTTACTTTCTGCGCCAAGAAATTCAAGCTATTTCCTCAAAACAACTTACTTCCACACTACCTATACTGCTAGAGTTAGAAATTAGCCTCAAACGAGGAGCAGATCCGATGTCCACCCTACAAACTAAAGTCATCGAACTGTGTCAAATTTTTCACAGATAAAGCCAAATGTCTTAACTTCAAGCTAAAAAGCCAACTTTGCTGGAACTTATCTTGCTTAACATAGTTCAAACAATATGAACCCTGTGGGTTTTAATGAATCGTGTTTTATTTGTAATTTGTATAAATGATGGCTTACTACACCTCTACTCTTTACTTCAAGCGCAATTGCTTTCGTTCCGTAATCGTCGCCACTCTAGCTAGTGTTGGGTTACTATCTGGCATAGTACCTGGTTTATCTGGAAACTCCCCTGAGTTAATTTCAAGTAATTCTGCCTACGCTCAAGATATAAGTAAGCCAGAATTAGCAAACTATGCTAAAGCTGTATTGGCAATGGAACCATTGCGGTTATCTGCATACGACGAAATCAAAAAAATCGTTGGTTCAGTACCTGGTATTGTTTGTAATCAACAACAAAGTCTCAGAGGTCTTCCTAGAAATGCTCAAGGAATTGCTGCTAATTACTGTAATCAATCAAAAAAGATTGTTGAAAGCAACGATCTAACTATTTCCCGTTTCAACAACATTACTGTTCAAATTCAAAATGATTCTGATTTACAAAAGAAAGTTCAAAATGAACTTATTCGCCTGCAAAGAAAATCTCGTTAAAAAGTAGTTATGTCGCTCAAGCTAAACATTAGGTTAGCTAACGGATGAGGGTCATTTATCTTATATCTTAATACCGTTTTTACGCAATCTAGGGAAGCGGTTAGTTTTAGTCTTTCCTGGACTACCAACTATCGCTACCTTAACGCTATTGTTGAAACAATCATCAAAAGTATTATAGCAGTCAGCAGTCAGCTATCTGCCCCGTCAGCTTTTTTGAACGCCCTTGTTTCCCAGAGTTTCAACAATTTATTTTGCCCTAACTGCCTTGGCGGTTATTATAACTTGAGGCTACCCAAAATTAATAGGTAGAACCGCATAGCTGTTCAAGGTTGGGATTGCCTACGTGTCTTTGCCTACAAAGTAAAACTTGGGCTGAACGCTGTTGAGAGTAAAGCTGATGAGCAAACCAACCTAGAGGACAACCAGCTATTATACCGATAATGCCCCCAATAATTAAGCTTCTGAATAAATCTTTTCTTTTAATTGGACTTTCTCTAGTTTCAACTTGCATCGCTAATAACCAACTGCTAACTTCTTATAAAGAAAGCAAACATAAACACTGCTTGACTTCTCTCTAGATACTTATTTTTTAATTTAAGTGCCTTCTCTAAAGAGGTATATCTGGAGACACGGAGCTAGATTAATTGCGGTGGAGTGTTTTCAACTTAAAATCACCCAAAATGACCAACAGATCCTTTAACAAAAAACAGCAATTTTTTGACATTTGGGCATCAATATACGACATAATTTTCACCTCAGTTTTTTACCAAGCTATCCACAAACGCTTGCTTGAATATGTCGTGTTATCAGATCATCCTCATATCCTCGATCTCGGCTGTGGTACTGGCAAATTACTTGATCGCCTTGCTACCCGCTTCCCACAACTACGCGGTACAGGACTCGATTTATCGGCTGAAATGCTTACTCAAGCAAGACTTAATAACCGCCATCATCCCAGACTGATTTATTTACAAGGTGATGCTGAAGCACTTCCATTTGTTGATGGTCAGTTTGATGCTGTTTTTAATACTCTTAGCTTTATACATTATTCCAATCCAGAACAAGTTTTTGCAGAGGTTAGTCGAGTTTTAAAACCTGGTGGAAAGTTCTATTTAGTTGATCCAATTATTAAAACACAAGCTGATACTCAGCAAGTACCATTTTCCCCAGGTGGGATTAAGTTTTACAGTCCAGAAACTCGTGAACATTTTGGCAGAAAAGCAGGACTTGTTTGTGAAGGGCATTACTATTTGCTGGGTTGGATTTTACTGACAATTTTTACTTATCCTAAACAGGACTTACACACCGAAAGCCTAAAACCTAGATCCCCCCTAGCAGGGTGAAAAAAGGGGGGGGGGAATTCAAAGTCCCCCTTTTTAAGGGGGATTTAGGGGGATCTCTGCGTAAGTTCTGACCATAAAAAAATATTCCTCCCCATACTCCTAACGAGGATAAAAATGGGGAGGAATAATCGTTTTTATTTATTGAAAAGTTTGCTAACTGCTGTGAACTATCTATTTAGTTTTCGTCGCGTCCGTGAATTTGAGCAGGTGGGCTGGTTGCTTCAACGGCTGTGAAAGATTCTAAAATTTTATAAGTATGGGATGAGCCTTTCGGTACTACCCAAGAATCACCAGGTTCAAGTAATACTACTTGACCTTCAAGATGTAATTCAGCACGACCTTTAATCACATAGCCAACAGTTTCATAATCCCTTGTAGCTGGAGGTTTAGCTTCATTGGGTTGTTCATCTTCCCAAAGACGCATTGAGACAGTTTTGCCAGATGCAAGATATTTTTGACCCAATTCACCTTTAGGGGAATGGCTAGAATCTACTTTTTTGACACTGGTATCAGGCATTATTAATCTCCTAATTTGTATTTTTAGTTAAAAAGGTTGTTAGAAAAACCCTCTTTGTCAACCTAGAAGAAAGTTAATTTCTATTTACAGCTACTCATCAAAACCCGAAGTCGAACAGGGATTCATTTTGATCGCAGGTGTCACCTTCTGCGACATTCTCAGCAAGTTCTATAACTTGCTGGAAGCTACTGGCTTTTTCTTTAACTTGCTGTTCGAGATCTTCGACAAAACGAAAAACTTCTGCAAGACTTCGCTTAATTATCTCGGTGCGATCGCCATTTATGCCATCTTCAATTTCCATGCTGTCACCTCAAGGTTTGAGTACAACTTTGATGCAGTTATCTTTTTTATCCCTAAAAATCTTGTAACCGTGCGGTGCTTGGTCTAAAGGTAGCTTATGAGTGATCACAAACGAGGGATCAATTTCTCCATTTTGGACTCGTTCCAATAACGGGCGCAAATATTTATGGACGTGGGTTTGTCCCATTTTGAAGGTTAAACCTTTATTAAATGCTGCACCCATTGGAATTTTGTCTAGGAAACCACCATAAACACCTGCTACGGATACATGACCGCCTTTGCGACAAGCGAGAATAACTTGTCTAAGTGCGGTCGGTCGGTCTGTTTCTAAACGAACTGCTTGCTTCACTTGGTCGTATAATGAATCCGCCCCTGTTCCGTGTGCTTCCAGTCCTACAGCATCAATAACCGAATCTGGTCCACGTCCTCCGGTCATTTCTTTAACAGCTTCGCCAGCATCAACTTCTTCATAGTTGATTACTTCTGCGTTGCATTGCGATTTCGCCATCTGCAAACGTTCAGGAATGCGGTCAATAGCGATTACCCTTTCTGCGCCTAACATATATGCGCTTTTAATTGCAAACAGTCCAACTGGACCACAACCCCAAACTGCTACTACGTCTCCTGGTTTAATATTGCAGTTTTCGGCTGCCATATATCCAGTTGGGAAAATATCTGTCAGAAATAGAACTTGATCATCAGTTAGTCCATCGGGAATTTTTAGCAAACCGACATCCGCAAATGGTACTCGCGCATACTCTGCTTGACCACCTGCGTAACCACCAAATAAGTGGGAATAGCCAAATAATCCCGATGGTGAATGACCATACATCGGTTCAATCATCCAAGCATTGGGGTTAGAGTTATCGCATAGTGACCATAAGTCTTGTTGGCAGAAGTAACAATTCCCACAGGCGATAGTGAAGGGAACAACGACGCGATCGCCTTTTTTTACATTCTTAACTCCACTACCAACTTCTACCACTTCCCCCATAAATTCGTGACCGAGTATGTCACCCGACTGCATACTAGGAATGAAGCCGTTATAAATATGCAAATCTGAGCCACAAATCGCCGTCGAGGTAATTCTAATAATGGCATCACGAGGATTAAGGATTTTGGGGTCTGGTACTGTATCCACCCGTACATCGTTTGATCCATGCCAACAAAGTGCTTTCATTTTGATAGTCTCCTTGAATAAGATGATTAGCTTTTAGCGATTAGCGATTAGTAAATTAATTAGGTAACTGACAAGAGCCACACAAATTAATTGCGTAACGATAGCTACATACACCGACAATTTTTAGCAATTTAATCCTGATTCTTATTGGCTTTCCCTGTTACTAAGTCGGCTAAGTCTTTAGCTTTTTCGGTGACAGGTTTATCGGTGCTTAGTTGGTCTCTAGTACGATCAATAGCTTTTTCTACCTGATACTGAGCGTTGTCGCCTAGAAATTCGCCTGAACTTTTTTCAGTATGATGTTTGATATTTTCCGCCGTTAGTTTTAATTGCAAATAATGATCTGGAATTGGTGGTGTGTCCTCTGCCAAAGCTAATAGATTAGTGCTATAGCTAAACCCATTAACTATTAACAAAGCCATCACCCCTAAACAAATATTAAAAACCTTACGCAAGCTGATTTTTTTAATAAAATCAATTGCTAATTTCATGCAAACCTCTTTTAGCTATGTGGATAAAAATTGAGATGCTTATATTCAGGAAAATTGAGCCAAATACCCAATTCCCAGTAACAATTCACCAATCCCAATTACTTACTTCTGCCAGAAGGTTGACCTTCTGTAGTGGCAATTTCGCCTGCTTCCATTAATTGCTTAAAGCGACGCAAATCGTCTCCCGCCTGCTGTTCTGGTTCTTCGCCAAATAGTTTAGCAATAGCAACCCCAATAGCACCGCCTGGTGGGTTATATTCAATTACCACCTTAACTTCTGTACCACGTTCCCCAGGCGCAGGAGTAAAGCGTACAAAGCCAGAATTATCAATATCTGCACCTTCAACAGAAGCCCAAGCAATTAACTTGTTTTCTTCATCGCGAATAATATCTGCATCCCATTCAACACTTGCTCCCATTGGTGCATTAGCTATCCAGTGCGATCGCGTTTCATTAAATACCTTCAC
>JBARVL010000632.1:0-2013 GCA_049646245.1 Crinalium sp.
TACTCCCTTCCCATTAAAAGATTACCGATTATATTCTTCTTCTTCCTTGGCGTTCTTTGCGTCTTGGCGGTTTATAAAATAGGTATTCGCCATAGTGGGAAGGGTTTTAAGCATAACCACCTTAAAAACATCAAAAATAACCCCACCCCCAACTTCTGCCAGTGTACGGGGATGGGAATTAGATTTTATGTTTAATTCACTGTTGCGATCGCATCTAAATCCTAACAACTACTTTCCCAACTCTTGAGAACGTCGGGTTGCTGCAACTACTGCCTGTATCAATGCAGAGCGAAAACCAGCTAATTCTAACTGAGCGATCCCAGCAATTGTAGTGCCACCAGGACTGGTAACGCGGTCTTTTAATTCTGCGGGGTGCAATTCTGAAGTATGTAATAGTTGCGCTGTTCCTAGTACAGTTTGTAAAGCCAACTGAGAAGAGATCGCTCTTGGCAAACCTGCCGCCACACCGCCATCAGCTAGTGCTTCAATCATAATTGCCACATAAGCAGGTCCCGAACCAGATAAACCAGTGACAGCATCCATCAAAGTTTCTGGCACATCCACCACTTCACCAACAGCTTGAAAAATCTTTCTTGCCTGTTCTAAATGTTGCGACTTAGTATTATTGCTAGATGCGATCGCACTAATTCCTGCCCCTACAGTTGCAGGTGTATTCGGCATTGCCCGAATAATCGGCTGTGCTGGAAAAGCCGATTCTAATTGCTTTAAAGGAACTCCAGCCAAAATTGAAATTACCAATTGTCCAGCTTCAACTTCTCTTCCGGCTAAATCTGAAACAACCGCATCAAAAACCTGGGGTTTAATTGCCAATAACAGCACCTCTGTTGCTGTTGCAGCCAAACCGTTGTCATCTGTCACCTGGACTTGATATTGAGAAACTAAAAAATCCCGTCTAGCAGGTGATGGCTCGCTCACCAGCACTGCATCGGGAGCATAAATTTTTTGAGCAATTAAGCGGGATAACAAAGCTTCACCCATTACCCCGCCACCGATCATGCCGAACTTAATAGACAATATATTCTCCGTAGATGCTAATAATCAAAAAGCTATCAGCCCAAAGCACAAGCGAGCAAGTACCAGAGGCAATAATACCAGTGTAAAAGCTGACAGTGCAGACGGCTGATGTGCTAATTTACTGAACCATACGAACTTGTTCAGTTGCCCAAGCAGGAGTAGGAGATGCAGGACGAGCAACTCTGACTTGTGGTTGTGGTACTTCAGTAGTAGCACCTGATTGATTACTAACTTGAACACAGTTAGGTGTGAATAAGAAAATACTTTCGCCAATGCGTTCTTGATGACCATCGATCGCGTAAGTACCACCAGCAACAAAGTCAACTGAACGTTGTGCTTGATCTGGGTCCATCATTGTCAGGTTTAAAACTACAGATTTGCGCTCCCGTAAAGCTTGAATTACTTGGGGCATTTCTTCAAAAGAGCGGGGTTCAATCACCGCCACTTCAGAAGCACCGTTAACAGATCCAGGCATACCAATCACATTATTCATTGCTGCTCCCCTTCCTAAGTCTGGTGTTATAACTGTCCGCTCACGAATCCGCCGACGTGAACGATCTTCCTCTTGTATCGGTTGAGGATGCTGCTCTTGATATTCATTCGGGTACTGTTCTATACCGTCCATTTCTTCATAATCGTACTCATATTCTGCTGGTTCATTAAGACCAACAAAATCTCGTAACTTCGTAAAAATGTTATTCACTGTTCATGCTCCTTCCAGAACTTCGGTTAACTTTAAGTACTAACTATCAACGGCTGTTGGCAATATCTTAGCTTATACAATTATTTGCCCCATACTTTATTTATACAGATACTGATGCTCAATGGCAGGGCTAGAGTGGTAGTTACACTGTGCGATCGCCAAAAATAATCCGTCCTAGACGAATCATCGTTGTACCTGCTTGCACTGCTAACTGATAATCTTCTGACATTCCCATCGACAACTGCTGCATTTGAATATTTAAGCAGTTTTCTTGC
>JBARVL010000633.1:0-21729 GCA_049646245.1 Crinalium sp.
AACTGGCAATTTTTAGTAATAATTTGCCATCTTACTCTATATTGCCACAAGGCAAGCCTTGTCGACAACTTCATAGAAGATCCAGATTTTGTGGCGATCGCACCAAATTTTGATGCGTTTGCCCTGATACTGGCACTAATAGCCCCGCTACTATCGTATAAAAATAAACTGCCTCTCTCAGAATCAGTTAGCCCGTTACAAACATCAAGAGTTTTTTTCAAGGTTGCATTGAGCATCTGCTCTTCTGTTTGCGATCGCGCCATAGCTACCAGATTTTCTAGCAACTCTCTTTGCGCGTCAGCAGCAGCTTTAGATGTTTTGAGTTCATTTACCTCAAGACGCAGTAATTCCAATTGCTCAACTAGCGATTCGGAGGATTGACGATCTTCTGCCATAATTACCTCAACTTCAAGTTGACATTCGCTTCATCACAAATATATTGCGATTGCGATTATCTATATGTTCATAGGAAAACTTATCTACCCCTTGAATAGCAAGATACACTCCAAGTCCACCGAGCTTACGTTGTTCTAAAGGTAACTTTAACTCTTCTTCTTCCACCTGATCCGTCTCAAAGGGGTTATATTCTACTGCTGTATCTTCAATAAAAATACTTAACGCTTGCTCGTCTAGTTCACCCCACAAGTTAATCATGCCTTCACGACCAGCTTCTTCATAACCATGAATAATAATATTTGTTGCAATTTCATCTACCGCTAGACGAAGGCTGTAGGATGCTTTTTTATTTAAACCTGCTGAGGCTGCGGCTGACATTACATAGTCAGCGATCGGCTTTAAAGAGTCAAGAGTTCCAGGTACAGTTAAAGTTTCCATGTTACACGCCAAAAACTTTCAATTAAAACAAAAGAAAAGTCAAAAGAAAGTGTTTTTCCCTTTGACTTTCCCTCTCTGTGTTTAGCCTTTGCTAAAAATTTTCTATTTGAGCCGCGTCATATTGCTCAAGCACAATCACGCTCTGATCGTATCCAGTCTTTTGAAGAGTATCCAACACCATCTCTTGAGCGCCAACAACATAAATGTCAGCCTTTGCACCCATCTTTTGTTTAGCAAAGATCAGCACCCTTAGTCCAGCACTCGCCATGTACTCTAAATCTTCCATTAACAGCACTAAACGCTTGACATTTTCGGCAGCAGCTTTTTCAATTTCTGCCTTAAAAATTGATGCAGAACTTGCATCCAATTCTCCAGCAAGTTTGATTTTACCGATATCGTTAGTTGTTTCCAGATTTGCAGTGAAAGCCATAGTTATAAGTTGCAGTTTTGCATTATAAATTCAACAGTCGCCTTGAATTCTTTAGTGTTGATTAGTTAATTACTAATTAAGCAATTAACTTTCAATTCAACACCAAACATTCAAAACTATTTTCCTACCAAGATTACCACTGAGCGATCGCCCAACAGAATTCCCTGCTGATTAGAAAGCAGTGGTTCTGTTCCAGGTTGCCAACTGTCTTCTGGTGGGGTGGCACCCGTATTCGCAAAGATATGCCATTGCATTCCTGGGGGCAAGCCTGGAATTTCAAACCAAAGCGCCTCCCAGTGCATATTCACAGCTACATATATGTAGTTGTCCTCAACAGTACCCGCTTTGGCGTGTTTTCCACACAGCATAAAAGCCAGAGTACTATTCTGAGACCAATCAGCATTCCATGCCTGAGTTCCATGCCAAGTGATATCCGCATAGCCACTGCCGACATAATCGCGGTTTTGGAAATGGTACTGATTTCTCAGAACTGGATGGGCATTGCGGAAATTAATACAGTGTTTAACAAACTGGAAGATATCCTGATTTTTTTGCAACAAACTCCAATCTAGCCAGTTGAGTTCATTGTCATGGCAATAAGTATTGTTATTACCATTCTGAGTGCGCCCAATTTCATCTCCCATCAAAAGCAGAGGTACACCCTGGCTCACCATCAACATTGCTACAGCATTTTTTACCTGCCGATGGCGCAACGCATTAATACCTGGATCATCAGTCGGTCCTTCCCAACCACAGTTCCAACTTTCATTATCGTTAGCACCGTCATTGTTGTTCTCGCCGTTGGCTTCGTTATGCTTAGAGTTGTACGAAACCATATCCATCAACGTAAAACCATCATGGCAAGTGATGAAATTAATTGATGTCGCAGGCGCACGACCTGCCCAGGCATAGAGATCTGGAGAGCCTTGCAGCCCTTGTGCCATATCTCCTAGCGAACCATCTCCCTTGAGAAACTTGCGAATGGCATCGCGGTACTTACCATTCCACTCAGCCCAACGACCAAAAGCAGGGAAAGAACCAACCTGATATAAGCCACCTGCATCCCAAGCTTCCGCAATTAGTTTGCACTTAGCTAAGATCGGGTCAAATGCCAGAGATTCTAGCAATGGCGGGTTAGCTAACGGTGCGCCCGAAGGATCGCGCCCTAAAATAGCCGCCAAATCAAACCGGAAACCATCAATGTGATATTCCGATGCCCAATAGCGCAGACAATCAAGTACTATATTGCGGACAATTGGGTTATTGCAGTTGATCGTATTACCACAACCACTGAAGTTATAGTAGTAACCCTCTGGGGTTAGCATATAATAGATCTTATTGTCAATCCCGCGAAATGATATTGTGGGACCGTACTCATTGCCTTCAGCAGTGTGATTAAAGACGACATCAAGAATTACCTCAATGCCGTTTCTGTGCAGTTCTTTTACCAGAGTTTTCAACTCATCAACCTGCATCCCCAAACGACCTGTAGCTGCATAGCCAGCCTTGGGCGCAAAAAAACCAACCGTACTGTAGCCCCAGTAATTAACTAGCAATTCTCCCGTTTCTGGGTTAAGGCGGGAGTTTTCAAATTCATCAAACTCATATATCGGCATCAGTTCGATGCAGTTAACCCCCAACTCTTTCAAGTAAGGAATCTTTTCCCGAATAGCTGCATAAGTTCCAGGATGCTTGACTCCCGACGACGGATGGCGGGTAAAACTGCGGACATGGGTTTCGTAAATAATCTGATCCTCTGGCGGAATTTCCAAAGGACGATCATCTTCCCAATCAAAATCATCAAAGGAAATACGACCGCGATGCTGATAAATGTTATTCCAATCAGGCGTTTCTCCCCAAACATCTCTACCACCAATGATTTTGGCGTAGGGGTCCATCAAAATTTTACTTTTGTCAAACCACTGACCTTCTTTAGGGTTATAAGGTCCGTCCATCCGATAGCCGTATTCGATGTTTTCGACATCTAAATCAAAAACAATCATGCTAAAGACGTTCCCAATCCTAAATTCTTCAGGAAAGGGAATTTCTGCCAATGGTTCGGGCGCGTGCTTGTTAAATAGCACTAAGGTACAGGATGTGGCATGGCTGGAAAAGATGGAAAAATTAACTCCTCCCGGTACCAGCGTGGCTCCGAAAGGCAAGGGACGACCAGGACGTAGCTTAAAGTCTCCCGATGTATGGGTGGGATGAATATCAATTCTTCCTAGATCCATTTGCGCCTCAACAAATAATTTTATGGCAAGGATTCAGGCAGTTTTAATACATCGGGCGATAGATGCGATCGCTACTGACCTTCCGTTATAAATAAATTTCTCATCTGTAGTAGTTCTACCGCCCACCTGTATTAACTTAGTTTCCGGCTAGGTATATCAAACTGGAAGTTGGACATTCAGAGTTTGTAAGCCTGATTCCAGGGTGTCACAAGTAGTGAAAAAGTCGAGAAAACCAGTAATAGACATGGTGTCTTTAATTTGTTCGACCAGACCTACTAACACCAACTGCCCCTTTTTAGCACCTACCTGTCGATAGAGAGATAACAGCATCCGCAAACCAGCACTAGACATATATGGAACTTGAGTCATGTCTAGGATGATTTTGGCATCAGGTTGTGCTAGAGGTAGCACTTGCTGTTGCACTAAAGGTGCTGTACTCGCATCGACATCACCCACCATTTCTATCATGGTTACTTGTTGCAGTGTATCAACACTAACCTGTTTTGAAACTGGAGGTGTACTGTTCGCGTCTACATTCACAGCAGCTTGTAGTGCTGTTACTTGGAGCGTTTTGATATTAATCTCCATGTTGCTTGTTTTACTGCTACTCTGGCTAATTGGGAACAATTTGAACTTTAACTTTTACTTGTTCTTTTGTATCAGGCAACTTCACAGTTAAACCATCAGCATCAAAATTTTCATACTTCTCATCATTGAGCCAACAAGCACCAATTTTGATGCTACCTGGAGGAAGAATATCTGGCGATACGCGCAGAATATTATCCTTAAATGCTCCTGGTTGTGGCTTGAAGTATAAATCCATCGGCTGCTTAGTAATCAGCAGATTAATGTAAGTTGCTGATAAATAGCACAACTCCATTGAGTGATAACCACTCATTGAGTGAGAGCCTTTATAACGCTCTGTACCCATTAAGAAGGGTAGTCCGTTTGCCAAAACGTTGAAGTAAACACCACCGTCATCATGATCTAGGAAGTGAGCATTGTAGAAAGCTGCTGCTTCACGAGCATGACGCAAATGTTCAGGCTGTTTGTTAATACCGTGTAGGATCAAGTATGCCAGAATAGCTTGTTCTTGCTGCCACCAAGCTTTGCGATCGTGCCATACAAAGCGGTATTGCTCTTCTCCCTCTGCCTTGGTGCGCTCAACCACATCATACCAACCACCGCGTTGTCGATCGCTACCTGCATCTGGCATCAATTCAGCAATTTTTTCAGCCATCGCCACATACTCATCTTTAGGCTTCAAGCTGTTCATCCGCATTAAGTTCCAGGCAATTTTCAAATTATGCCCAACAACTGCGCGGTTTTGTTGCCATCCCCAAGATTGATCCTGGCTCCAGTCTTCATGGAATTTTTCTTGAACAAATGGGCTGTTATCGTAGTCTTTGAAATATTTTTCAATCGTGTCAAAAGTATACTCCAGCATATCAGCATATTTCTGTTCGCCAGTTGCTAACCACAAGTTAATCAGATAAGCTGGAGCATGATCGCCCACTGAGTTCCAATTCTTACGCGCCCTGTTGTGACCTAAAGATTCAGCGCGGGGATCGAGAGTAATTGGGTCAAGATGGGAGAAATATCCTTCGTTTTCTTTATCTAAGAAAAACTTGTCGAACAAATCCACCGTCATTTCAGCATCTTTTAAAATGCGTGGATCGCCAGTGATGCGGTAAGTTTGCATTGGACCAGCTAAGGCATAAATTTGTTCATAAGCTGGAATGGCATCAAAGTCGTCTCCAAACTCGGAGGTGAGCAGTTTTTGCTCCCGATTTCCTGTCACCTGAATACCGTGATACCAGTAAATCAAGTCTTCATCAGTGTCATAAAACCGCATATGATCGCGCAGATACTCAGTACCTTTTTCTGCACCTTCCAAGAAACGGTCTTCACCTGTCATCAAGTAAGCTGAAGCAAAACCAAATACCAAGCGAGAAACTGTATCGGTTTCTTGCAAATAATCGTCGCGTTTTTTACTACCACTGAGGTTCAAAAAAGTGCGGTATTCCCGATAATCAACTGGGTTCTCAGGATAGCCAAATTGCCACTTCAGGTAACTGTCAGCAATCGATCGCACTTGATTAACCCACCAATCCGGTTCCTCATGCCTATATGCTTCAGGAGCATCACCAGGGAAGACAAATGACTTAACGTCAAATCTATGCCCCTCACCATGAGGATAAAAAACGCCATAAGCATATACAAGTTGACCAGGAGTTAGTAGCTCACCAAGACGTTGTGTGCAGTCAGCATAAGGTTCGGCTAAATTTTGAGCAATTCGCCCCCAAGTGGTAGGAGTTAAATATGCTTGAAATTCCCGCCCATCTGACGTTTTGATGCCAAAGCTTTTTTCAGTGCGGTTAAAGTTAGTAACATAACCGCCAATAGTATCTGAAAAAGAAAAACTCATGTGATCCATCGGCTTACTTCCATTAGTAATTTAATTAAGTAGTAATTATCTAACAGTTAACTTATCCTATTTTTATCTAAAAACCACATTAAATAATTATTAATGTTGCATTGATAAAATAGTTTCAGATCTGTATAACTATCCGCTTGTTAATTTTTCAAGTGAATTGCATACTGCATGGGAAAGGCGTATAAAATATTACACTTTTAAGTGCTAAAGCGGGCTATAAAAATTAGATTTTGCTCCCTTTAAATATCCTTAACAAATAGGAATTTTTTATACACCTTTACATTCATCAAGTATAGCGATTAATTAGTTGCTCCTACTGGAGTTTTCTCGTGCTTTTCAATTTCTGCAATAAAAGCTTGCATAAATTCTTCCACAACTCCAGGATGTTTCCCTGTCACCAGATTACCATCTACTACTAAGTCAGCCGTTACCTCGCCATCAAAAACAACGTCTCCGCCTGCATTTTCAACATCACAGATAATGTTGTGAGCGCAAGTAACTTTGCGGTCTTTCAATAAATCTGGATCGGCGCAAAATAACCACAAACTATGACAAATTGTTCCCAATTTGAGATTTTCTGTATTCATCGCTTTTCTTAGAAAAGCAACAGCAGGAGCTTGGTTTTTCTGACCTTTTTTGACAGAAACTTGATATCTCAGACGATCCATCGCGTAGGCACCAATGCAAATAATGCCTTTATAATCAGATGGATCAATATCATTAACTTCTGTGGTTACAGTCACATGATATTCTATAACATCATTTTCTGGGTTAGAGCCAAAACGTAATTCTTTATTTCCCCATAAGTGAGAAATATACTCAACTTCATACCCTTGCTCTGGAAAGTACTCATTAAATCTGCGATATTCAGTAGCATCGAAATGCTCTTCAATGATTACGCCAATTTTACCTTTTGATTCAGATGCCATTGCCTTTAAACTCCTTAATCTGGTTCTGTTTGTAATTTAAAAATTATTAGTCAACCATTATGTATAACCACGATTTTTATTTCGCAATCAGTTTTTTCAATTGCTGACTAATAAGTCTTTTTTACCGAGCAAAACATCAAAAAACAACTTCTTTATGTGTCAATTTTATTTGATAATGTTGCTTTAATTTATCGTGCTTATCATAGCTGAATAGCTGTGTTATAGATGATTAAGAAACCTTTCTTAATATTAGCTTTCTCATCAGCATTTAAAAAAATCTTTCTATAACACTTGCGTAATTTCACTACTATGCTAACTCCTATTCAAATATAGGAGACTCGTCAGTTGCGTAATTTCACTACTATGCTAATTCCTATTCAAATATAAGAGACCCATCAACATAAACGCGCCCTTCATAAACTTTGTTATCACGTATACGGTAGATATCACAACAAGCAATTGTCACTTGCTGGTTGTCTTTAAGACGCAGATAATAAGCATCCATTTCAGCTGCTACTATCCCAGGTTCATCCCAGAGTTTGCGTATTTGATGACCTTTAAACTTTGCTGTGGTGCTATATAAGCTGGTGAAAAAGTCTATTACAGCCTGTTTACCATGCACAGGTTCGCGTGAACCAACTTTATAAAATACATCATCAGTCAGGTGACGCTGGACTTCTTCCCAATTTGCTTGGACTACTGCCTCTGCAATTTTCCCCACAGTTTTTACCTGCTCAGAATACTCATCAGTTGCTTGATTATCTTGTTTTTCAGCTACTTTTTCAGATGTCATTGTCTTTGCTTTAAGCTCCGTAACCTGTTTCTATATTTTAATCAAAAAAGGAGCTATCAATCCTTCTGTATAATAGCTTTTTAAAATTATAAATAACCCAATATTTCATTAAGATTTCAAACAAAAAAAATCACAAACTATCAGTATTTTGCCCATCGGAATATTAAGTGATGTAAACTTGTCATTTTTCTATGTCATTGAGAAGTTCTTACCTAGATTAATTTATTTTAATTATTGAGTATAAGTAAGTGTACACCATGTAGCAAAATACTGTTCTGATGTCTATAATAAGCTTCAATATGCAATGATGTATCATTTTTGAACCCTCCAACAAACTGATCTCCTATTTTCAAACCTGTAAGGGTAGGTTCCATACCTACAACTAACCCCCCTAAATTTCCTGGCTTAAACAAATCAGGAAATGCAGCTTGAACTGAATAAGTCCAAATGTTAGCATCGCCCCTGCCCGGCAACCTAGCATTAATTAAGTCAATCCAACCACCTAGTATGAATTTAGGTGTAATTGAGTAGTAGCCACCCAAGTGATAACCGTTGCTAGAAACTGAAGATGCCGTAGAAAAGAATACACCTTCATCATCAAATCGGTTAGCTAAGGCACTACCTATAAAACCATTACCTCTAAAAAACTGCCCGTTATTAAATGCAAAATTTCCAATTCCCCCAAAGCCTATGTTACGGGTGCCAAAGTAACCGTGTTGATATAAACCTTGTATAAAAAAGCTACGGCTGGGATTATAATTTAGTTGGGCAGCCGCAACGTAATCACCATTGAACAAGCCGCTTCCTGAATTTGACTCACCAGCAAAAGTTGCTAGGTAAGTCAAGGTTAGTTCAGCATCTTTCAGTATTTTGTAGCTTAAAGAAATACCAGAGCCTGCTCCTAATCCATAAATAGGTGGTAATTCAGCAAAAGCTGAAACAGGACCAGCACCCACTTGATAATAAGGTAGAAATTTTGGTAATGAAACGGGATTAAATCTAAATCTATCACCACCAATTAAAGTAACACTTAATTTATCACTAACAGGAAATTGGTAAGATAAGGTGATCTTGAATCGTAAGAATCTGCTTCATTGATAGAAGTTGTTTGCGGGGAAGCAACAGACGGTGTATTTTCCGTAAAATTAAGATTGATCTGCTCATCTTCAACTCGATCTGATTGCTGTTGTTGCTGGTCTAATATCGTTGTTTTAATTTCAGTTTTATTAGTAGCAACTCCTGCCTCGTGGTTGCTTGATATTTTATCTGATAAAGTTCCGGCTGTAGGTAGTGCTGTTGCTTCCGTGCAAACCATCTTCTAAGTTAGGAACTCCAAGGATTTTGATCTCAATAGCTTTTTCTATTGACTCTATTTCTTCTTTTTGAAAAAGAGTATTTTGCAGTACAGAACCAGTAAATCCATTTCCTAGCAGTGCTACTTTTCCGCCTAACACTTAAAAGCTCTAAATTTAAAGCTTTCGTCTTTTGGTCAATTAATGGCAGACCCCATGCTTCACCTGCTACACGAGTAACAAAGTCACCAAATTTGGGATTGATACTTTTTAAAGCCTGTTGCAGTTCTTTGTCATCAAGAACTGCATTTTTATAGGCTTGCTCATTTGTCATTTCAAGCAGTAGTGATCAAAGTTAGTAGTTCGTTAGCAGCAAAAACATCGCGGTAGAAAGTTAATTGCTCGGTTTTGAGATAGCAAGCGCCTCTGTGTCCACGACGAACCCAAGTGACATTTCCCTTAGCAATTGTTTCGTTAGTTTCGTCGTCTACACACTTCCATTCAAAGTAGGTAAATTCACCGTGAAACATTACGATTGGCCAACACATAGTTACACCTGGTTGTGCAATCAATGCCCACCAATGTTTTTCACGCTCTTTTTGCTCATTTAAACCGAAATAAGGGCCGTCTTGGCACAGGTAAACTAAATCGTCGCGGTATTCTCCTGTTAATATATCTCCCCGCCCTTGCCTTAATGCCTCACAATGAGTTGGCCACCAATCTTTGTTTTCTTGCTCAATTTGTTCGAGGGTATAATTACGGTCAATTGCTGGCAGCGTTTTTTCCTTCATTGCGATCATTCTTTCGGCATCCTCAATGAGTTTTTTAGCTACATAAGGTGTCACCAGTCCAGGGCGGGAATAATCAGCCGATAAATCTTGGTAGTAATTTTTCCGTTTTTTAGCTAATGTTGCGTCAGCCTGATTACCAGCTACAGAACCATTTCCTTGTGAAATATTGGTTTTTTGGGCTTGCATAATAGATATCCTGTTTAAGTTGATTATTTGTTCAAGGAAAGTGCGATACTCTTTCAGAGTCGCTCCGCGATCGCACACACCAATGCAAAACTAAATTTACTTGCCAAAAACACAAAGATGTGTAATGCTTTTACTCCAAAAAAGTGTCTAGCTTTTAACATACTTAGCTAGGCTTGATCATTTGCCATTTCAAGCAGTAGTGATCAAAGTTAGTAGTTCATTAGCAGCAAACACATCGCGGTAGAAAGTTAATTGCTCGGTTTTGAGATAGCAAGCACCTCGATGTCCACGACGCACCCAAGTAACATTTCCCTTGGCGATTGTTTCGTTGGTTTCGTCATCTACACACTTCCACTCAAAGTAGGTTACTTCACCGTGAAACATCACAATGGGCCAACACATAGTTACACCTGGTTGTGCAATCAATGCCCACCAATGTTTTTCACGCTCTTTTTGTTCATTTAAACCGAAATAAGGACCGTCTTGGCACAAGTAAACTAAATCTTCCCGGTATTCACCTGTTAATATATCTCCGCGTCCTTGCCTTAATGCCTCACAATGAGTGGGCCACCAATCTTTGTTTTCTTGTTCAATTTGTTCGAGGGTATAATCAGCAGAAATTTGTGGCAGTGTTCTCTCTTTCATCGTCACATATTTTTCAGCTTCTTCAATCAGGTTTTTAGCTTGGTAGCTGCTAACTAAACCAGGACGAGAATAATCTGCTGATAAATCTTTATAGAAATTTTGGCGAGTTTTGCCCGCTTTTTTGGCTAAATTTCCGTTAGAAGTATTTCCTGAATTATTTGAAGTTGAAAGTGTGAGCTTTTGGTTAAGCATCAAGGAAACTATATCTTCTTTTAACTGGTTAGTTGCTCCAATTTTTGTGATTAGATCAGCTACTGTGGAACTACGCTGACCTGCAAGGGTCATCTGACTTTCATATACGAAGGTATAGGGATCGCGTTCTGGAAAAGGAAACAGCTTACTAACATACTTAGCTTGTTCTTTGACTGCTTCAGCATATTCTTGAGATGCAAAGAACATTTCCATCTCTAGATTATTAGCAAAAGCAATTTCAAAAGCTGCCTGATAACTCTTTTCTGCTGGTTCAGAATGAGCCACTCCCGCAGCGTCGGGTCGTGAATTGTCTACTTCTTCAAATAAATGCAATCGCAGTTTCAGTACTGAGTCACTAGCGGCAACTGTGGGAGCAAATGTTTCTTTGAGGTAGCGACGAAAGGTATCAACACTCACGCCATCGGCTTTCTTCACCATCACATGAAATTTGAGGATGCCTAAATTTCCGTTAGGATCGCCTGTTTCAATGCTGTCTACATAAGTTACTGAATTTCCAGGGCTAGTGTTGTATCCTATTGCCTTGCTAAATAAGTTATGCTCATCATCCATCAAAATTGCTGCCGCTTGAAACCAAGTTTGACGATCTGCTTCGGCTTCAAATGTTAGTTCAGCGATGCCATCAAATTGATCTTGTGCTGGTGTCGTGTAATTAATTCCTGAAATTTCTGGCCACAACCCACCCTCGTTATGAGCCAGGTGGAACTGCCAGTATTGATGTTGACCTGGAAGACGGGCGCATACTGGGCCATGAACGTCTCGCCAGTAATCATCAAATAATTTTAAGGATATGCCTTTTCTTTTCCAAAGTAGGACATAAAAGACAGCTTTGCCGTTGCGATCGCGACTGGAATAATCTGTCTTTCTAATTCCCGATCTTCTCAGAGCTAGTACCATTTTGATTTCCTTAAAATCTCAATTATTTATGAAATAAGCGTGTTAGCCATATTTTGATGGCGTTGGCATATATTTCAGAATTTGCTACTTTCCTGATGAAGCAGTAATTTAGCGGAATTTTATAATCTGCTAATGTGCAAATATTTAGGATTTAATCATTACGAACCTAAAATTTCATTCAATGCGCCAAAACAACCTGCTGCTTTATTGAAACCTGCATAAACGCACATAAACAACAACAACTCCTCGATTTCCTCACGAGTAGCTCCTTGCTGAATAGCCATATTTACATGAGCGCCAAAAGGATTCCCTGGACCTACATGATCTTGATTAACAACATCAATCGCAATGGTAATTAAAGCTTTTGTTTTTTGGTCAATTAGTGGTAAACCCCAAGCCTCACCTGCTACACGGGTGCAAAAATCGCCAAACTTCGGATTGATGCTTTTTAATCCTTCTTGTAGTGCTTGATCGTCCAAAACCGCATTTTTATATTCCATGTAATTCTCCTTTAAAATTTGAATTATCTTAATTTTCTGCTGAATGCAATGAAAAGCTTGCCCTACTAATACATATTGAGCCTACAATGTTATTCCCTAAAATTCCAGAAAATTTACAAACTTTTATCTAGGAAAAAACTTAGGTTTCAGCATAAAACTTTGTGTTATCATTCAAATAATTGCTCAATAAAAACTAATTCATAAAATTATTAAATATACGACTTGCATATTCATAATTTTTCCTGATACCTACATTGGTTGTAGACTGGAATGTTAATCTGTAGCAGATATCCCTGGTTCTATAGCAGCATTAAATGCCTTTTGTTCTTGAGTGACTATAAAATTCTCCGCCACTCCAGATTAGGATTTTTATTAAATATTTATTAACCTGCCATTTTTTGATTTTTTAATCTCTTGTCTTCCAGCTAACGAATAGCAGCAAAGTTATTTTAAATCTATGCTACATCCTACTAAGTAGCAAAACTATTAATTTAAGCGGTTTTAAAAAAACTTAACTTTTCATTACAATAAAGGTTAAAAAATAATTAAGATTTGACAGTTGTGAATAATTACAACACAAAGCCAATAAAAAAATAATTATGGAAGTAACAGATTACCTAAGTAATAAAGGTTACTTCCAATTATGAAATAATTAACTGTTAACAATCTCCAAACGTGAAGATGCTAATCTATTTAACCAACCCTCTAAGTAAGCTTGGTTAGCTTGTTGTTGAGAGCTATTAGTTGTATTGATAGGATTTGGTGCGAGTCCCAAAATAGCGGCAGTAGTCACGCAAAACATCGACTTTTGGAAACTGATACAAATTTGCACCCGCAGATCATCTTCTCCGCGAAGAGTAGCACTATAAAAATTGTGCAGGTAGTCTGGGAGGTAGTGGCGCATATCCTGCATTAGCAGGGTTGGTGGAATTCCAGCACCACCGATGGGTAACGGATCGGCATATAATGCACCGTATTCAAATCTATTCAGTTCTGGAGAAATTTGTTGAGCTTGAGCGTTGTATGAAACTGTACCTGGGAAAGGCGTACCTCGGAAGAAAACGGCTTCTACATAAGGGACGGCTGTATCTTTCAGGAAAGTTAAACCAGCAGACTCAGGAATGATCTCATATTCCTGATGGTTAATGTTTACCTTATAGGTAATTGGGATGTTGGCGGCAGCAACTAAACCGTCTAGAATATGTTGAACGACTTCGGGGATAGAGGTAATTTCTTGGCGATCGTACTTATCTGATAAGGTAAGAAACATTTCGCTCATTACATTCCAAAATTGACCAAGGGCGCTGTAATAAGCTAGTTGACGCACTTGTTCGGGTAAAAATTCTGGGAACAGACGGTTTAATGCTTGGATGGGGAAGTTATTTTTAATTTTGGCTCTTATTGCTGGTTGCGATCGCGTTCTAAACTCCTCTGAATCTAAGTAATCATCCAAACCACCGCCACCATGCCACATCATAGTTTTCATGCAGTATTCAGCATACTCAAAATTGATGCGGTCATGCCCCCAATGGTGTAATAACTTATCTAAAGTAACTTCGCCATTAAAGTACTTAAAAAAGGGAAAAAGTTCTAAAAATTGATGGTCAGCAATGTAGATGAGATTTTTGTAGTACGCATCCAGCACCACACCATAACTTTTCAAAATGCCGACAACTTCAAGCAAGTTATCTGGAGTATCAGGAAGCAGCGCCCCCCCAGAGGTTAAGTGCTGAATATACTTAGACATTGGGTGAGTGGAAGATTTGAACCTAGTGCTTGTCATTGCTCATAACACCTTAAGGGAGATTTTCAGAACTACTAACTACACTCATTACGTGCGCTATCGCACTCGATTTTGCCATCATTGCCGTCATTGTTGGTTCACTCCAACGTAGTAACCAACTCGGCTGTAATCCAAAAACCACGATCAGGACAGCTAAAATGATCGCAGGTATCCGGTCTGACCACTGTACAGGAGGCAAGTTTTCGACTTGTGGAGAAAGCCGTCCAAAAAATGCTCGATTAACCAACAGTAAAAAGTAAACTGCGGTTAAACCTATACCAATCATAGATAGCAGCGTTTGAGTGGGAAAAATTGGGTAACTACCCCTAAAAATCAAAAATTCCGAAATAAAACCCACCATCCCAGGGATACCTGCACTAGCCATTACCCCTAAAACCATCAGACTACCAATCATGGGTAAGCCTCGTTCTGGATTGAGTAAACCCTCAAGCGCATCCAAATCGCGAGTCTTTGCCTTTTTGTAAACCACACCTACCAGCAAGAATAACATTGCTGAGATTAAGCCGTGACTAACCATTTGGAAGACTGCGCCAACAAGACTTAAGGGAGTTGCAGCAGCAGCAGCTAATAAAATATAGCCCATGTGACCAACAGAGCTATAAGCGACCATTTTTTTGATATCTTTTTGAGCGATCGCATTAAATGCACCATATAGTACACTGACTACCGCCCAACTAGCCAACCAAGGAGCTACAACCGCCCAAGCTTCTGGAAATAACCCTAATCCAAACCTGAGTAAACCATAAGTCCCCAACTTCAACAGCACACCAGCCAACAATACAGAAATAGGCGTTGAAGCTTCCACGTGAGCATCAGGTAGCCACGTATGGAAAGGAACTAAAGGAATTTTGATGCCAAATCCTACTAGCAACCCTGAAAGTAGCAATAACTGTGTTGCTAAAGGTAGCGAGGTCGCATATAGTTTTTCTAATTCAAAAGTGCTAGAACCACTAATCAGAACCAAGCCAAAGAAAGATGCTAAAATCAAAATTCCCGAAATAGCTGTATAAATCAAGAACTTTGTTGCAGCATATCCACGACGTTGACCGCCCCAAATCGCAATTAATAGATATAGGGGAATTAGTTCCACCTCATAAAACAGGAAAAACAGCAGCAAATCCTGCGCGACGAAAGCACCTGTGACACTGGCATTCAATACTAACAGTAAAGCGTAATAGAGCCGAGGTCTGTTAATAGACTCCTCTGAACTATAGATGGCAATGCAGGTAAGCAAAGAATTTAATACTATCAACGGCAAAGATAAGCCATCAACGCCGAGTTTGTAAGTTAATCCGAGAGATTCAATCCAAGGGATAAATTCAGAAAACTGAAAACCCGCATCTTCTGCTTTAAACTGAAAAGCAATTACTATCGACAAAATCAATACACCGATAGTAATCGCTAAAGATATTTGACGGATAACTTTCGATGGAATTGTCTGGGGTAAAAAAACCAGAAACACCGCCGATAATAGTGGCAACCAAATCAAGGCACTGAGCATAATTTTTGTCCTTTGTCCTGCCGTGTTTGAAAGTTGCGTTGAGATTTCCGCCAACGTTCAAACTTTCCCAATTTTCCCCAACTATCTATAAAAGCCTATCCGAAAAATCTGTTGAAGGTGAATAAACATCTGTATAAATATCGTGTTTATCTGTCAGGGCTTACGCAGAGATCCCCCTGAGCAACCCCTACCCTTCGGGAAGGCTATGCGCTTACGCGCAGGCTACGCCAACGCCTATAAAAAGGGGGGAACATTCAAAGTCCCCCTTCTCAAGGGGGATTTAGGGGGATCTAGGTTTAAGGCTTGCGTAAGTTTTGTCTGTAGTACAACATCTCTTCCCCCAACTTCTCGGATAGGTTTTAAGCTCAAAAAGCAAATGGATCGAATCCTAAAGCTTTTAAAAATGGCCAGCTAAAAATTGCAGTTAGCAAACTAATTCCTAGCAGAATAGTCACAATATAAGACTGCGACTGACCGGAAACAATGTATTTCAAGCCTTGTCCACTAAAAATAGTAGCTAGACCGACTAAATTCACCGCTCCATCTACTACATAATGATCTAGCCAAGCATTAAATCTGGATAGTTGCTGAACGACTAAAACGACACTGACGCGGTAAAGTCGATCAATGTAAAAGTCATAAGCCAATAAGTCTTGCACAAATCGCAAACTTTTTTGCATAGACCTTGACCAAGTTCTACGCAACTCAATCACTGCACCCAAGACTGTACCAACTAAGCCAGATAACATTAGCAGTACAACGGCTGTTCGATTAATATAATTCCAGTCTGGTAACAGAGATAAACTCTGCATCATTAAGGGAACTAACAGGGTAGTAATGGTTAAAGTTACCATTGGTACAGCCATCGTCCAAGGAACTTCTGGCGCTCTTCTAGTTTTTGGCTGAGATTTTCCTAAAAATGCCAAACGAAAGACGCGGGTTAAATTGATTGCAGTCAAACAATTAAACAGCAATATAACTGCAACTATCCAAGATTGGCTAGTCCAAAAAGTATCAAGTCCTCTTTCCAAAGCCCAAAAACTACCTAGTGGAGTTAGCCCAATTAATCCTGCCGATCCAACTAAAAAGGCAATGGTAGTTGCGGGCATTTTTGACCACAAACCCCCCATTTCTGTGAGGTTTTGGTTGTTGGTTGTAGCAATTATCGAACCAATGCTCATAAATAGCAGAGCTTTGGCGAACGCATGAGTAAATAGGATTAACAAAGCAAAATCTGTCCATTGCATCCCTACTGCAATGAATACCAGCCCCAAGAAGGCGCTAGTGGAATGGGATAAAGCTCGCTTAATATCAATTTGTGCGATCGCCACTAACGAAGCACCAATAGCCGTTACCGTACCTATTACTACCAGGGTTGTCAAAGCTAAAGGTGAAATATTCAGAATTGGCTGAAGCTTAATCAGCACATAAGCACCACAGGACACAACCACAGAGTTACGCAGAATTGATGCTGGGTTTGGTCCCTCCATTGCCTCATCTAACCAAAGATGCAAAGGAAACTGAGCGCACTTCCCGATAGGTCCCGCAATCAATGCTAACCCCAACAAATTAGCCGTCACAGGTGGCAAATTAGCTGTTTCAGCCCACTCATACAAATCATTAAAATTCAAGCTACCTGCTAAACTTGCTAGTGCTACCACCCCCATCAGCAGCAACACATCTCCTACCCGTTTAGTTAAAAACGCATCTCGCGCTGCTGTCACCACCAACGGTTGAGCATACCAAAAACCAACGAATAAATAGGTAGAAAGGGTAAGTAATTCTAGCAAACCATAAGTCAAAAACAAAGAATTACTTATTACCAGCCCACTCATTGCCCCTTCAAAAAATCCCATCAAACCAAAGAAGCGGGCTAATGCCCAATCCTTCTCCATGTATCCCAAAGCAAAGATTTGCGCCAACAAACTTAAACCAGTGATCAATTCCATTGCCCCGACACTCACACTAGAGATGTCTACGGCAAACGATAAATCTAAATCAGCTACTTGTAACCAATTAAACATCAACTCTTGAGGATCTTGGTTCCATGTTGCTCTAAATACAATTGAGCCATGAATCAACGCCAAGACCGTCATCAACACATTAAAGTATGCTGCTGGTCGGGGACCTGTACGACGGACGATGCCTGTAGACCAAGGTAGGGTCAAAATCGCACCAATTAAGCCATACAAAGGAACCCACCAACTTACATGGGTGAGAAATTCTGTCATTGCAGAAAGCCCTTGTTATTTCAACATTAAATTTAGTTACTGATATGCACCACCCGAAAATCCTCTCAGGTAGCTAATCATATCTGGCAGTCAAATCAATTTCGAGTTAATTATTGTTGTTTAGCTTAACCTCTAAACTGGTATAAATTAACATTGGGCAACTACAAAATTTATTAACGATCATCTAAACATCTCCTGATTGATTCTTGACTTTTTAGTATCTTTACCTAACAAAGCTCAGTGAATAAAACATGATTTGAAGAACTTCTGCAACTAAAAAATCCTGCTGATTGCTTTCTTTAGCTAATTTTAGCAATTTTTGTTAGTTGATTGAATTTGCTTCAACGTCCAAGCCTTATGGTTTACAGCGCATTATTCATTGCTGATATTTATACTTTATAAAAAAATTATAAAACATATAATCATTCTTGCAGAAAACCAAGCACATCTGTTCACAAGATTAGCGATTAATTCGGATTGTTAAGTTTTTTTAAATTTTCTCATTTAAAAATATCATAATAATTTATATTGTCAAGTAAGCCTCGGTTCTTTATGCTTAATTATGCAAGGTCAAGAAATACTTCTTGATCTCAAATAATGGGTATTCCCGTCCGAATTTTGCCCACAATCCAAGTTTGGACTAGGTAGTTCACTCATTTAGTAGGAGATAAATTAATGCCAATTGCAGTTGGAATGATTGAAACCAAAGGGTTTCCAGCCGTTGTAGAAGCTGCTGATGCTATGGTGAAAGCTGCCCGTGTTACGCTGGTAGGCTATGAAAAAATTGGCAGTGCGCGTGTAACTGTAATTGTCCGAGGCGATGTCTCCGAAGTTCAGGCATCGGTATCCGCAGGTGTAGACGCAGCTAAACGGGTAAATGGCGGTGAAGTACTTTCTACCCACATTATCGCGCGTCCCCATGAAAACCTAGAATATGTACTGCCTATCCGTTATAGCGAAGAAGTAGAACAGTTCCGAATGTAGGTTTAGATAAAGACTAAAATAATCACGTCTTTAAACTTGGAACTTTCAAGTCCAAACTCTCCAGTTAAAACAATTTATTCAGCGAAGGAACAAAGGAATGGCAATTGCAGTTGGAATGATTGAAACTTTAGGTTTCCCCGCAGTAGTAGAAGCTGCTGACGCGATGGTAAAAGCTGCCCGTGTAACACTCGTAGGCTATGAGAAAATTGGTAGTGGTCGCGTTACCGTAATCGTTCGGGGAGACGTTTCCGAAGTCCAAGCTTCTGTATCAGCAGGAGTTGAATCTGTTAAGCGAGTTAATGGCGGTCAAGTTCTATCCACTCACATTATTGCTCGTCCTCACGAAAACCTAGAGTATGTACTGCCAATTCGTTACACCGAAGCAGTAGAACAGTTCCGTGAAAGCGTCAGTGGTATTCGTCCCTACAACAGACCATAAAACCCTAAAAGGAAAGCATGAAAGATGAAGCATGAAGCATGAAGAGTGGAACGCAGTTCATACTTCATACTTCACACTTCACCCATCAGCCAATACAAGATGAAAATTGCCAAAGTTCGTGGCACGGTTGTTAGTACACACAAAGAATCTAGTCTCAGAGGCGTGAAGTTGCTGCTGTTGCAATTTATTGATGAAGCGGGACAGCTATTGCCGGAATATGAAGTAGCTGGCGATCAAGTAGGCGCGGGGTTAGATGAGTGGGTGCTAGTCAGTCGTGGTAGTGCTGCCCGTCAAATTGATGGTAGTGAAAAACGCCCCGTTGACGCGATGGTAGTAGCGATTATTGATACTGTAACACTGGATAATAGTCTCTTGTATAGTAAGAAAGAACAGTATCGTTAATCAGTCAGGAACTCAGGTCGCACATACACTGAGCTTGTAAGAGCAAGTCTCGAAGCAAGCTATTCTGACCAGCCTAAGTCAAAAATTGACTACGTTATTTGGGTCACGACACCCCGGAATGCGAAGCTAGTTCCCTGCTCTGTCGTTTGTAATTAAACAGTTCTAAAGTCACTGGAACAGTGTTGCAAGCTTAACAAGCCCTTATAACCTTGGCGAAGCTAACATTACTCGCAAGAGAAAACCGGAGGGCAACCATACCCTCCACCCCGCAAGGGGATTCATGGTGGTTAAAACCACCCGCGTCGTTTCCCTAGAGAGGTCGCACATACTCTCTCGTTTCCCACATACCGTGTTTTTCAATGAACAATGAACAATGAACAATTATCAATTCCCTGACAACTTTTGTGCTTGGTTTGAAATAACAAAATTTTTTGATTTCATATAACGCATTGGTATTGGGCAAACAAGTTAAAAATTGATAATTGTTAATTGATAATTGTTAATTGATTATTTAGTGATGTTTTAATTAGTGAGGAATTGATTTATGGCTGCCCGCAGTTCTGCGGCTCCACCGACACCCTGGTCAAAAAGCTTGGCACAACCCAAAATTGATGCTTCAGCTTTTGTGCATTCTTTTTCCAACATAATAGGGGATGTCCGAGTTGGCTCTAATGTGATGATTGCCCCTGGAACCTCAATTCGGGCAGATGAAGGCAGTCCTTTCTATATTGGCGCAAGCACCAATATACAGGATGGAGTTGTAATTCATGGTCTGGAACAAGGCAGGGTACTGGGCGATGATGGTCAGGAATATTCTGTCTGGGTTGGCAAGAATGCTTCCCTGACCCACATGGCTTTAATTCATGGTCCCGCATACGTTGGAGATGATTGCTTTATTGGCTTTCGCTCTACTGTGTTTAATGCACGGGTTGGGAAAGGCTGCATTGTAATGATGCACGCACTAATTAAGGATGTGGAGATTCCCCCAGGGAAGTATGTAGCTTCTGGGTCAATAATTACTAATCAAAAACAAGCTGACCGTCTGCCAGACGTGCAGGCTCAAGATACAGAGTTTAGCCGCCATGTTGTAGGCATTAATGAGGCACTCAGGGCTGGTTATATCTGTGCTGAAGATGCTGCCTGTGTAACAGAAGTCCGCGATGAGCCAACTCAACCAAATAAATCAATTAGCCCTAACCCTAAAATTTCTGTTGATAACGATATGTCATTAAGCAACAACACCATCGATCAAGTCCGTAGTTTGTTGGCACAAGGTTGCCGTATTGGTTTAGAGTATGCCGATGACCGCCGCTTCCGTACAAATGCTTGGACAAGTGGTACATCAATCCAAACCCAAAATGCTTCACAGGCACTAGCAACTTTAGAAGATTTCTTGAGTGAACATACTGGGGAATATGTCCGGCTAATTGGAATTGACCCCAAAGCTAAACGTCGGGTAGTTGAGCAAGTTATTCAAAGACCAGACGATAAGCCAGAACAGAGTGGAAATCAGCGCAGCAACGGTAATGGTAGAACAACTGCACCAGCATCAGCATCCAAGAGTTCTACAAATAACGATTTAGCAGATCAAGTACGGAGTTTGTTGGCACAAGGTTGTCGTATTGGTATAGAGTATGCCGATGACCGCCGCTTCCGTAGCAATGCTTGGACAAGTGGTACATCAATCCAAACTCAAAACGCATCCCAGGCTCTCAGCGCCCTAGAAGGTTTTATGGGGGAACATACTGGGGAATATGTCAGATTGATTGGGATTGATCCTAAAGCCAAGCGTAGAGTAGTTGAGCAAATAATTCAAAGACCAGACGGACCTGTAGTTGCTGCTGCTCCTGCTAATAAGGCTAGTAGCACTACTACTGCTAATCGCTCAAACAGTTCTTCTAATCGCTCAAACAGTTCTTCAAGCTACAAGAGTTCTGTTTTAAGTGACGAAACACTGAAAACAATCAAAGACTTATTAGCTCAAGGCTATAAGATTGGTTCGGAACACGCTGATGCGCGTCGCTTCCGCGTCGGTTCTTGGCACAGTTGTTCTCCGATTGACTCGAATAAACACTCTGAGGTAGTTCCAGCTTTGGAAGCTTGTCTCCAAGAACATAGCGGAGAGTATGTCCGCTTAATTGGAATCGACCCCAAAGCCAAGCGCCGCGTCCAAGAGATGATTATTCAAAA
>JBARVL010000634.1:0-4821 GCA_049646245.1 Crinalium sp.
CATTAATATCAGCAAGGTAAGTTAACTCATTAACGCGAGTTTCATGATCGTCAGTGGTAATAAAAACCACATTCTTAATATTGTTGTCATCAATAAACTTTAATAATTCATTGCGCTCACTTCTATAGCCACCCCACCAAGTTTTGCCAGTATCTAAAGGAATAATGCCATTACCACTTTTACTGCCAGCTTGATCAATTGGTGAAGAAACAGCAATTATTTTCCAGTTAACACCATCTGCCTTTGTTTGTAAAAGTGTTTCCTTCAACCAGTCAAACTGAGTTTCACCTAGCATAGTACGCTCAGGGTTTAAGGCGCGATCGCCTGTCTCATCAACAACTGAAACAGTACCATTTGGGTTAGTAACAGTTTTCTTCATGCGGATATCGCGGTAAGAGCGATCGTCTACATTAATAAAAGCTACATTAGCTCCCCAGCGTTGAGCAGCATAAAGCTGTTGAGTCTCATCAGTACGGGGATCATTTGGCGCTGATATCGTCGTTTCCCTAAGTGGTGTGTAATCGTTATAAGCTTGCAGAAGCGCCTTAAACCCAGGCGACTTATTAATAAACTCGCCTGTTTTATTAGCATCAAATATGGGATTAGTCGCGTCAACACTTGCACCTGAAGGATTTCCTGCTGGCGCTCCCCCTTGGTCAAATTGCTTACTTCCCAACTCGTGATTATCCAGCAAAGTATAATTACCTTGCGAAGCATAAAACTTCTGTAAACCAGGAGAACCCCCAGGAGTCGCAGGTAAGAAATTTTCCAGATACTTACGGCGGTAATCAGCTAAAGCTTGATTAGGATCAACGAAGGGATCTGCCGCCGGAGGAGAAATACCAACTCCAGTACTCGTATTACCACTACCTGTTTCGTAAATCGCATCACCCAAATAAACAAAGAAATCTAAATTTTCTTGATCAAAATCTTTTAATAAACCATAAGGTCGCCATTCCCCAGCAGTATCCCCACTAAAAGCAAAACGAACAGGAGCTTTTTGAGTTTGATTAGGTGCAGTTTTAAATGTACCAACTTGACTTATTTCGCCATCAGGTGTCTGGAAGCGATAGTAGTAACGCTCACCACTTTGTAAATTTGTTGCTTCCAGCTTGAGCGTGTAGTCACGGTTAGGATTAGTGACACCACTAAAAGTCTGCAAAATTGATCCAAACGATGAATCAGTAGACAGTTGCGCTGTCAGGTTGGTAGAAACCCCTTGATTGCTATTGCCATCAAATGTACGAGTCCACAGAATAGCACTTGTATTTGTCGCATCGCCTGCTGCTACACCATTGTAGAGAATTGCCGCCTCAGCAATAGGCGGTAATATTATCCCTAGCCCAACGCTGCTACTTAATACAAAGAGTGATTTTAAAAGATATGGGGGGAGATGCTTTGCTCGATTCATGGCTAAATTGCTCTTTTGCTAGGGTTGACCAGTAGCACCTGTATATCCAGTGGAATTTTACTTTTATGGCTTATTTTATCGGCAAATGTTGTGATTTGAGAATATAGTGTTTTGTTTCATTCAATTCAGTATGTTATTAAATAATTTAGCTGGTATTTATACTCAGATAATTCACAAAATGAAAGCAAAAAGCTTAAGAAGCTTAATCAAATTTAAATAAATATTAAAAATAATATACTTGTCTAACTGTTGCTTGCAAATATAATACTTATTTCCTCAAATACCCTTAACTAAGATTAACGTGAAAATCACTACGCTTTTTGACGTATAAGGGTCAAACCTATGTTTGATAGTGAGAGATATTACAAAACTCTAGAGCTACCCCTTGGAGCTTCATTTGAAGAAGTTCATCAAAGCTATAGAGATTTAGTCACCGTGTGGCATCCAGATCGGTTTATACATTATCCCAGGTTACAAAAAAAGGCTCACCATAAAATTCAGGAAATTAATGAAGCCCATGAGCAATTACGCTGTTTAAAAAAAACATCTATAGCAACTGATTCTCCCACCCCCTCCTCCACAAAATCCTCTCCCTCGCCTCAAACATCCCACGTAAAAACCAACGTTGAAGACTTTAGAGAGCAAAGAGTACATCAACCTCAGCAACCAAATAGCAGGAAAGATACTAAATCTTATCAACAATCTAGTTATCAATCTAACTATAAAGATCTTCATACCTGGCTCGATTGAGCGATGTTAAGTCAACAGAGAGCGATCGCACTATGGCAAACACTACCCTGGAAGTAAGGTGTTTAAATAAATTGCTGCTATGAAACCCCTGTTTTTATTGTTGATCAGCTTACTTGCGATCGCTGCTTGTGACTCAACCAACGCCTCTCTTGAGTCTCAAACCCCTCAACAAACTGATAACTCTGCCCAGCCTAAACAACAAAATCTCTCGCAGACAAAAAACCCGGTTACTACCCAGCCACTATCACCAAAACCTATCCGCATTACCACCGCCAATTTACCTGAACCATTCGCCAGTAATAGCGCCTCTAAGTCACCCAACGTCATACCAATTCCAGCAAATCCTAGTCTGCGCGTACCCCCAGGCTTTGTAGTTAAAGTATTTGCCGAAAATTTAGATGCACCCCGTTGGTTAGCACTCACCCCCAACGGTGACATCTTAGTAACCGAAACTCGTCAAAACCGTATCAGATTATTACGTGATACTAATAGCGATGGCGTTGCTGATGTTAACAAAATCTTTGCTGGACAACAAAACGGCATCAATATTCCCTTTGGAATGACCTTTGCAAATAATTACTTCTTTGTTGCTAACACAGGTGAAGTACTGCGTTTTCCCTACAAAAAAGGTCAGCAACAAATTAGCGGAACAGGTGAAAAAATCGCTACCCTTACCCCTGGCGGATATAACCAACACTGGACACGCAACGTAGTTGCCTCACCAGACGGCAAAAAACTCTATGTATCAGTGGGATCGCGTTCTAACGCTGATGAAGAACCACTTCCCCGCGCTTCTGTGCAAGTGATGAATATAGATGGTTCTAACCAACAAACCTTCGCCGATGGTTTGCGTAACCCAGTTGGTTTAGATTTTCATCCCAAAACCAAAGCACTTTACGCCACAGTTAATGAACGCGATGGTTTAGGTGATGATTTAGTACCAGATTACCTCACTCGTGTTCAACAAGGAGCATTTTACGGCTGGCCCTACGCCTACCTGAAACCAAATCTCCTCGATCCTCGTCAATTGAATAATGGCAAAAGCAAACGCCCAGACTTAGTATCCCGCACTAAAACACCAGACGTTTTATTTCAAGCCCACTCTGCTGCTTTAGGATTGCAGTTTTATGACGGTAAAACTTTCCCAGAAAAATATCGTAACGGTGCATTTGTAGCGTTTCGTGGCTCCTGGAACCGTAATCAAGGTACTGGCTACAAACTTGTGTTTGCTCCCTTTGATTCTACCGGACGTGCTAAAGGGTATTACGAAGACTTTCTTACAGGGTTTTTAGTTGATCCTACTGTTCCCAAAACTTGGGGTCGTCCAGTCGGTTTATTAGTACTACCTGATGGTAGTTTGTTATTTACAGAAGAAGCCAACAACCGAATTTACCATGTTCAATATCGTGGTTAGTTGTATTGGAGGTATATTCATAGCAATGATAGATTTATGCGGAAATTTTTTGCCATTATGAAAATAGGTATTTTTGCCCTTTTAGGTTTGTTAGTCTCGCTATTAGCAAGCCCAGCCCAAGCAGCAAATCCCCAACACATTCAAAGATTGCTGACAACAAAAGTTTGTCCTGGTTGCGACTTAAGAGGAGCGCAATTAAAAGGTGCTAACCTGAAAGACGCGAACCTAACTGACGCTCAGTTAGCAGATGCCGATTTAACTAATGCTGACCTGAGTAATGCCACCTTAGAGCGGGCTGATTTAACAGGTACGCAGTTGAGCGGTGCGATCTTAGAAAAAGCCAATTTGAGAGAAGCTAAATTAGGAGCAGTCGATAAATTTGTTACTAATTTAAAAAATGCCAACCTTAAAAATGCTGATTTGCAAGCAGCTAATTTAACAGGGGCGCAGCTAAATTTGGCTGTTTTAGAAAGTGCTAATTTAGAGCGAGCTAACTTGAGTGGCGTTGATTTAACTCAGTCACAACTAAATTTAACTAACTTGAGTAATGCTTCAATGGTTGGTGCCAATTTAGAAAATGCTAATCTTACCAATGCCAAATTAACTACTGCTGACCTGACTTACAGCAACCTGAAAACTACTGACTTTACAGGCGCAAACCTGATTGGAGCTAACCTTAGTTATGCTAACTTAAATCAGGCAAATTTAGATCAAGCTAACTTGACTGATGCCAAACTAACTAATGCTAACTTCAAAAATGCCAAGCTAAATGGTGTGATTGGAATGAATATCTCTACTCCCAACCCAACTCTAGCTCCAAATCCAACTATAATTCCCAACCCAACTCTAGCTCCGAATCCAACTCTAGCTCCAACTCCAACTATAATTCCCAATCCTTTGTGATCGTCAATTATCAATTATCAGTTGACAACCTGCTTGTCACACTTTCAACAAAAAATCTACCTGAACTCAAGCAGTCAAATTCAGTGGTAGGGTAATTGATCAAGGTAATTGATAAGAGTAATCCAAGCGGTCAACCTCAGTGGTAGGGTAATTGATAATTGTTAATTGTTAATTGATAATTGATAATTGTTCATTAGCCAGTCTGGTGCTAGTTACCTGCAAAGGCTGTCTTTACCTGCTACCCCACTCTAATTTTTGCCTCCATGCAACTGCGAGATTCCCTGCGCCGGACGAAGATTGTTGCCACTATTGGCCCTGCTACCAGTAGCCCAGAAGTTCTACG
>JBARVL010000635.1:0-2315 GCA_049646245.1 Crinalium sp.
CAATTAGACATGATTAATAATTCATATAATAGTAATGTCATCTATTACCGAGCCACAGAAAATCAAAACCAGCCCAAATCAGAAATTAACAAGGAAAAACTCAAAAAAGCTATTCAGTTAAATGTTATCAATAATTCAGTCACTACCTGAAAATAAACTTAACAGGGAGGCTGTTAATTGATAATTGATAATTGTTAATTGATAATTGTTAATTGAGAAATATGAACAAAATTGATCCGTTAGAAAATCAATACATCAATCGTTTACAGTTGTTTCTATATCTTGTGCCTGTGGTCGGATTTTTCCCAGCATTGTGGACACTATATCGACGTGAGGGCAATAAGGAACAACTAGCAGTGAGCCGTTTAGCAGTAACATTAGCGATCGCCTGGTTATCTGCATATACCTTATTAGGCACTGGAGCGCAAGTTTCAGAACTATTAACATTGCGCCTATTAATTATTAATAGCCTGCTGACCTCTGGCTATTTTATAGTTTGCTTATCATTAATGGTGCAGTTGTGGCAAGGTAAATCTGTACGTTTGCCTGGGTTCAGTAGTTTTTCTGAACGAGTAGTTCGCCGACACTTATCATAAGCTGTTGTGGCAACGCGCATTTTATGGTCTTGGGGGAGAGGAGGGAGGAGAGAGGGTTATTGTGTTTGATAACTTTTCTTCTTTATTCCAAAAGTACAAGTTTGCGGGTTAGCTTAACTGGCAATAGACCTGTCTCTAGACGGGCTATGGTACGTCAAGACAAGACCATTTAGCTATGAGATTGAATTGTTGACTTCAGTATTGCTATCAGATTTTTGGGAATAATATTTTTAAGCCAAAAACTCAGAAAGTGCGAAAATTTAAATCCTACTTGGCTGTTGTACAGGCTGATCGAGCTATACTGCACACGGTAACTAATTGTGCGTAGGGGCGGTCATTGGTTATAGGTCATAGACTAATTACTAATGCAGACTGAAAATCCAAAGCTCAATTTATGACCACACCCGTATAACCACGATCAGTTTTTAGGGAAACCTAAAAAACATTCGCTCCTTATAGCTTTCTAAGAGGCATTTTGTGTGTGAGGAAGTCAGTGCCAGATCAAAAAAATCCTAAGAAACGCGCGACTCGTGCGATCGCCAAACCCGATCATAAAAAAGTTCCTAAAACAAAGCAGATACATTTGCTGTGGCTGGGGTTGGGATTAACCGGAGTGGCAATGATTTCTGCAACTGCGGGTGCGTTGTTAGCCGTATCCCTTGCTAGTACACCCTTAATGCAGCAAAAACTCAGCGTAGAAGAACAATCTGTTTTTGATGGTGATAGCTTCTCGAAAGGCAACATGAAACTGCCACAAGTCACCCGCCCCGTCAATATCTTAGTTATGGGAATTAAGGTAATAACTTCAGACCTTAATAACCCTCCCTCAAGAACTAAAAATTTGGGTTATCACGCACTGGTTAACTCCTTCGATGGTCTAGCAGATACAATGCTGCTACTGCGGTTTGATCCAGAGAGAAAAAAGATCAGTGTTCTCTCCATTCCTAGAGATACTCAGGTAACTATCGACGGGCATGGTGTCCAAAAAATTAATGCAGCTAATGACATCGGCGGACCAGCAGTAGCGGCAACAGAGGTAAGTAACCTACTTGAAGGTGTCGCCATTGACCGCTATATCAGAATTAACGTTCAGGGTGTGGAAAAACTGATTGACGCTTTGGGTGGTGTTACAGTTTATGTCCCAAACGACATGAAGTATAAAGATGACTCTCAGCACCTATACATCAATCTTAAACAAGGAAAACAGCATCTTAACGGCGATCAGGCACTGCAACTATTACGCTTTCGCCATGACCGAAATGCCGATATTGGAAGAATTCAGCGACAGCAAATGGTGATGCGAGCGTTAATGGAACAAACCCTTAATCCTAAGATTTTGACCCGCGTACCGAAAATTCTTGCCATAATTCAGTCGCATCTTGACACTAATTTAAGCGTAGAAGAACTGGCGGCATTAGTCGGTTTTGGGATAAAAACAGATCGTCAACAGGTACAAATGTTGATGCTACCTGGAGAGGTGAATGGAAACGGTCAGCACCGCATCAGTTACTGGCTGCCCAATCGCAGTCGGATCAAAACACTGATGGCTAGGTACTTTGACCAAGGATCGAGCGATCGCGAATTAGTTGATACAAGTAAAGTACGGGTGACAATTCAAGATACTACTGGCGATAGTCAAGCTGTCCAATCTTTAGTTCGTTCACTTGAGGAAGCAGGTTATCGCAGAATTACTATTGATAAAAGTTTGCCTGAATCATT
>JBARVL010000636.1:0-2833 GCA_049646245.1 Crinalium sp.
ATTATATTTATTAACTGGTACTTGTAGAGACAACATTTGTCCCTTTTTAGGATAAACAGGTAAAGATAGGAATTGATTTGACCAAGCGCCAGTTGCTAATACATAATGTTGAGCAGAAAACTCACCCGCAGAAGTCTTAACACTAACAACGCTGTCTGCTTGATGTTGAATCTCCTCAACTATCACACCTTCACGAATATCTACACCCAAATTTTGAGCAGCTAACCATAAAACTTGAGCTAAGGCGCGATTATCTACTTGAGCATCTTCTGGATACCAGTAGCCACCAATAACTTCTGAACTTAAGCCTGGTTGTAATTGTGCGATCGCATCTTTATCCAACCAATAGCTATTAGCATCTTCAGATAAACCTATATTGGATAAATCTTGATGTTCTCGATCTGCATAAACTGGAGCTAGAATACCACAATCCCAGTAGAGAGCGATCGCGCCAGTAAGTTCTTCTATACTCTGTACCCATTCTGGATATAATGCCCGACTACGCAAACATAAATCTAGCATTGGGCTTGGAGGAAGATTTTCTGCTTGAGGTGCAAGCATTCCAGCCGCAGCGTGGGCTGCTGCTTGCTTAAAATCACGAGATAATACAGTAACACTTGCCCCGCGTCTACGCAATTCCACAGCCAGCGACAGACCAATAATACCGCTACCGATAATTAAAATGTCAGTTACTACATCCATGACTTGCGAGTTGTTGATTCGTAGGGGCAGGTTTCAGCATGAGGCGATAATTATATAGCAATCCTAAATAGGTTGTGGTGATTTTAGGAGTGCGAGCATCTTGCTCGCTTTCGTGCAACTCAACACTAAAATAACTAATTATAATAAAATTTATCTACCACAAAGCGGGTACTGATTCCTGTTCATCTGATGCTGTATCGCTGGAATTACTAGGATCAGTTTCTGTAGAAGTGTTATTGGGTGCAGATTCTACAGCCTGAGTGTTATTTTCACCCGATGAGGTAGTCGTCGTGGGGGAGGGTTCAGTAGAATTAATTTGGTTGACAGTATTATTGCGGAAGGGATACATCCAACCAAGCGCCGCACCAACCACACTAGCCAAGCTAACTGCAAGGATAATTCCTACAATCAATTTGTTCATGGTTTTTATTTTTGCTGAGTATTAGACAAAACAATTCACCTTACTCCCTTCCCACTATAAGATTACTGATCATATTCTTCTTCTTCCTTGGCGTTCTTTGCGTCTTGGCGGTTTTTCAAATAGGTATTCGCCATAGCGGGAAGGGAGTAAACTATTAGTATTTTCGCTAACTTACTGATTATAAGCACTCAATCAAGCGAGTGATTTTTCCCCAACTCTTGAGTAAGACAACCAAGACATCGCACTAACTTCAAGGTAAATACTTTTGTACTACAACCCAGCCTGTAAGTGAAACCCAAGCTAATGCCACAAATAAAGCAATATTTATCCCAACATGAATAGAACGTAACCAAGCACGTTCAGGAGTAATCATTATGGCGCTACCAGCAGAAAGTAAAACTAACGCGACAACTGCTAAACCTGCTGGTAAGTGGGCAGAATGTCCTAGTGTACCAAAATGACCTAGTGTACCGACAATCCCAATTGCTAATAAGAACAAGACTAAACCAACGAGAATTATTCCAGTAATGTTATGAAAAGGTTTTAACCATTTAGGCTGCGGATTTTCTTGTTCTTCTTGGCGGCTTAACATCCATCCGGTAATACCTAGAAGTACATAAGCCAAAATGGCAAAGCCCATCGACCAAGCAGCACTTCTCCACAGCCACAGGAATGAAGGTAAATTCACTTAACAATTAACAATTAACAATTAACAATTATCAATTATCAATGACCTATGAGCAATGACCCATGAGCAGATACCCGTGTTAAGTTTATTTACACCCAGCTACTTAACAGCGATATGGAGTTACCCAATTGAGTAACTCCATACTTATAAAAATTTAAAACGGATTTTAGCAAAGAGTAGATGTTGTTAAAGGTTCTGGGGTGGCAATTATTTTATGATTGACAGGGGACAAAGTTGGATTATAATCTTTTTTTTCCTGAGTTGTTTCTGTAATTGATATTGTTGATATGGTGTCGTTGACAGAAAGCTCTACGCATGGTATATGATCTGAAAGAATCGCACTTGCCATCATGCCAGTGTGAATTTCTAAGTGAGCATCTGCGATCGCCTCAAATACCAAACGTTGCCCTGGAAAGACCACCCTCTCAAAATACCAGTTGGGAACGTTGGTGATCCGAGCAATCTGCATTTGACTTGTGGCATTGACATAGCAGCACAAAATTACATTAGAACCATCCGAAGGTACGGGATCAAGAATCTGAGCCATATTACAGCAGCCTGGGAGCAGATAGGTAACTACATATCGAAGGCTAACACTGCTAGATCCCCGTTAGCTGTAAATTCCACTACCAACCGACAAATTTAGCTAAATTTGTTTCCAGAGGTATACAAAAAAATCTGCTTTTAGTCTAATGTAAAAAATTTAGCTATATATATTACCTCAAAGCATCTTAAAATAAAATTTTGCATCCTCCCCAGGAAAGAAGTTCAGATAGATGGTGTGGTGAAAAAAATAGCTGTGCAGAGCAGTCCAGTAAGTTGTATTGTTAAACTTATAGTAATACACTAAAAAACCACCTTTGGGCTGCGGGAATTTTTAATCTCCCAGTAGTAGCTAAAACATATAAAAAACTGGGTGATGGTATCCAGTCAAATTAGTATGTCATTAAACACTCATCTGCTAAGTTAAATAGCGGCAAATCTGGATACTAGAAAAATACGATGGAAAATCGCCTTCTATA
>JBARVL010000637.1:0-16756 GCA_049646245.1 Crinalium sp.
GTTGATAATTTAGCTTATGTAATTTACACATCTGGCTCTACAGGTACACCAAAAGGTATTTGTTTAGAACAGCGACCTTTATTAAATTTGTTGCATTGGCATTACTCATCGCTACTAACAGGAGCGCGGACTTTACAATTTGCTTCTTTAAGCTTTGATGCTAGTTTCCATGAAATGTTTGCTGCGTGGGGAACTGGTGGAAGATTATTTATTATTCCAGAAAATTTAAGACTGGATGTGATTGGTTTAGGAAGATATATTTCTGAACATAAAATTGAGAAAGTTATTTTACCTGTAGTATTGTTGCAGCAGTTAGCATCAGTAGGTGAGGGAGGAATTGCTGCGTTACAACCAGAAATGTTTTCCAATTTAAAGGAAATAACAACTACAGGAGAACAATTACAGATTACACCTGCGATCGCACAATTCTTCAAATCTTTACCTCATTGTGCCTTCCACAACCACTATGGTCCTTCAGAAACCCATGTAGTAACAGCTTTAAGCTTAACTAATCAACCATCGGAGTGGGAATATCATCCCCCTATTGGTAGACCAATTGCTAACACACAAATTTATCTAGTAGATCAACACTTTAATCTAGTACCTGTAGGTGTTCCAGGGGAACTATGTATTGGTGGTGTGTCATTAGCGCGGGGATATTTAAATCGACCAGATTTAACAGCAGAAAAATTTATTCCCAACCCCTTTAGTGAAAATCCTCTTCTCCCCTCAAAAGCTCGTTTATATAAAACAGGAGATTTAGCGCGTTATTTGCCCGATGGTAATATTGAATATCTAGGACGGAGCGATCATCAACTAAAAATTCGTGGTTTCCGCATTGAACCGGATGAAATTGAAGCTGTCATGGTACAACATCCTGATGTACAAGAAGCAGTGGCGATCATCCGTGAAGATATACCAGGAGATAAACGCTTAGTCGCTTATATTGTTTCTAATTTGATTCCCAATCGCATACCACTAGAAACAGAGTGTTTAGTAGAATTCGAGCAAAGCTGTTTTAAATTAACCACAGAAGACATATCTGTAGGTGGTATCTGCTTAACAAAAGTTCCAGATAATTTTACTCCTGGTAAAACTATTAGTATTAAATTAGTATTACCAGGAACATCGCAACAAGAGCGGTTAGAAGGAGAAATTGCTTGGCAGAGAAATCAACGAGCAGGCATTAAATTTAAGCTCAACTCTCATGCTCAAAAATTACTGCAAACCAGCTTTGATCATCTTTTAGAAAAGCAAGGTTTATTAAAAGTTTTGCAGCGCACAATTACACGCAACTTGCGTCAATTCTTGCAAGAAAAACTACCTAGCTACATGATGCCCGATCGCTTTGTAGTCATAAATTCCTTACCACTTACCCCCAACGGTAAAATTGACCGCAAAGCTTTACCAGTACCAGCATACAACCAACAACATCTAACACAAGGTTATGTCGCACCTGGGACACCTGTTGAAGAAGTCGTAGCGGAAATTTGGGCGAAAGTTCTGGGAATAGAAAAAGTAGGCATCCACGACAACTTTTTAGAAATTGGTGGACAATCAATCTTAGCAATGCAAGTTATTTCCAGGTTGCGTGACATCTTCCAGACGGAACTACCATTGCGGAGTTTGTTGGAATTTCCCACTGTTGCTGGAATGGCGCAAAAAATAGAAATAATGCGCTCCAAAAAATTAGTCCCTGAAAGTGTTAATACTAGACATCCAGAAGCAGAAACTCCCATACCAGCTTTACAACGCCTCACACGCCCTGATGTTGTACCTGTTTCCTTTTCCCAGCAACGGTTGTGGTTTTTGGAACAGTTAAGCCCTGGTAGCCCTAAATACAACTTACCTATTGCCTTAGAATTTGACGGTATCCTCAACGTCACCGCGCTACAGCAAAGTTGCCAAAGAATTATGCAACGACATGAAGTTTTGCGGACTAATTTTAGGACAGTTAATGGAGAACCAGAACAAATAATTTCTCCTAATATTTTCTTAAATATAGAAGTTTTCGATTTAAAAGAAATACCAACAGATCAACAACAAATAGAATCTCAAAACCTCCTTGAGATCCTAGTAAAACGTCCATTTAATTTAGAAACAGAACCCCTGCTCAGAGTGACACTGATACATCTGAGTGAAGCAAAACATATCGTAATGCTGAATATGCACCACATCATTACTGATGGTTGGTCAATGGGTGTATTATTGCGAGAATTAATCGAATTTTATGAAAACTTTACTCAAAACACACCTGATTTATTGCCAGATTTACCAATTCAATATGCCGACTATGCAATCTGGCAAAGACAATGGTTACAAGGTCAATTATTAGAGCAACAACTAGCTTACTGGAAACAGCAACTAAGTGGCGACTTACCCGTTTTACAGTTACCAACTGACAGACCACGCCCAGCAGTACAAACATTTGCAGGTGCTTATCAAATACAGGTAATTGATAGTTCTCTAACAACAGCACTTCTTCAACTTTCGCGCCAAGAAAATACCACTTTGTTTATGACGCTCTTGGCAGCTTTCAATACTTTGCTCTACCGCTATACAGGGAGTGAAGATATTTTAGTAGGAACGCCAATTTCTGGTCGCCATTGGTCAGAAATTGAAAATTTAATTGGATTTTTTGTTAATACTCAGGTAATCCGTACTAATATCTCTGGCTCTCCTAGTTTTAAAGAGTTACTCAAACGAGTACGGGAAGTTACATTAGAAGCTGATGCTCACAAAGAATTACCATTTGAAAAGTTAGTAGATGCTATTCATCCAGAGCGCCACCTTAACCAAAACCCCTTAGTGCAGGTAATGTTTGCGTTGCAAAATATACCTCTACCAGAATTAAATTCTGGCTGGGAGTTAACTCAACTATCTTTTGGTACTGGTACAGCAAAACTTGACTTATCTTTGCAATTAGTTGAAGTTGATGATGAAATTATTTGTGAGTGGGAATACAACACTGATTTATTTGATGCTAGTACGATCGCGCGGATGAGCGGGCATTTTAAAACGTTACTCACCGCTATTATTAACAATCCAGAGCAACGTATTACTGAGTTACCTTTATTAACAGCAGCAGAAATTCAGCAAATACAAACATGGAATCATACTAATATAGATTATCCCGCAGATGCTTGTATTCATCAGTTATTTGAGGAACAAGTTGAGAAAACACCTGATGTTATTGCCGTTATTTTTGGTGAGGAACAACTTACATATAGTCAGTTAAATGCTAAAGCTAACCAACTAGCGCATCATCTGCGATCGCTTGGTGTCGGTGCAGAAGTGTTGGTAGGGGTGTGTGTCGATCGTTGTTTAGAGATGGCGATCGCTATTTTAGGCATCCTCAAAGCTGGTGGTGCATATTTGCCGCTAGATCCTAATTATCCCAAAGAGCGTTTGAAATATATGCTCTTAGATGCAGAAGTTTCCTTACTACTTACTCAATCAGATTTATTAAACTCTCTGCCTCAAAATCAGGCGTTTGTTCTCAGTCTCGATAGTGACTGGCATTTAATTAACCAAAATAGTCAGGATAACTTAGTAAATTCAGTTGCCTCCCAGAATTTAGCTTATACCATCTATACATCTGGCTCGACAGGCAAACCCAAGGGAGTTTTATTAACTCACAGTGGCTTGTGTAATTTAGTCACAGCCCAAATTCAACTGTTTAATTTGGATGTAAACAGTCGTGTACTTCAGTTTGCTTCTCTCAGCTTTGATGCTTCTGTCTGGGAGATGTTTATGGCTTTAATAGTAGGGGCAAAGCTGGTACTAGCAAGTCGTGAATCATTGCTTCCAGGAGATGGTTTTATTCAGCTTTTACGCGACTATGAAGTTACGACTGTTACCTTACCACCATCAGTACTGGCAGTTCTGCCACCAGAGGAACTGAAAAAATTAGAAACAATTATTGTAGCAGGAGAAGCTTGTACCTGGGAACTTGTCGCTAAATGGTCATCTGGTCGCCGCTTCTTTAACGCTTATGGACCAACAGAATCAACTGTTTGTGCAACGATCGCGCAATTATCTGAAACTAACCAAAAGCCTCATATCGGTCGTGCGATCGCTAATACACAAATTTATATATTAGATAAGCACCTGCAACTTCTACCTGTGGGTGTACCTGGAGAAATGTACATTGGGGGTGCAAGTTTAGCCAGAGGTTATCTCAACCGTCCCGATTTAACAGCCGAAAAATTTATTCCCAACCCCTTCAGTGAAGATCCTCCTCTCTCCTCCCTCCTCCCTCCTCTCCCCTCAAAAGATCGCCTCTATAAAACAGGTGACTTAGCGCGTTATCTCCCAGACGGTAATATTGAGTATTTAGGACGGATCGATCATCAAGTAAAAATACGTGGTTTCCGTATAGAACTAGGTGAAATTGAAACAGCACTATTAAAACATCCCGACATACACGAAGTTGTGGTGATGGCACTTCCCGATAGTCGTGGTGATAAGCGCATAGTTGCGTATATGGTTTCCCAATTTACTCTAGATCGACTGCCTTATCAGAAGACTTGTTTATTGGAATATCAGGGAAACTTTTTTGAGTTAACTTCAGAGGATATTTCCAAAGGAGGCGTTTGTCTGGTGGGAGTGCCAGCTATTTTGCAACAACGTCAGCAGATTCGTCTGCGTATTTTGTTGCCAGGAGCAGAAAACGAGAATTGGCTAGACGGAAACATTGCTTGGCAACAGGGGGGGCGAATTGGTATCCAGTTTGCAATCACGCCATCACAGCAGGATCTAATCAATCAGAGCGTAGATGATCTGATAGAAAGTCAAGGTATCTTGAAAGCTTTACAACGCACAATTACGGGAAACTTGCGGAAGTTTTTAAAACAAAATCTGCCCGACTATATGATACCTAACAGTTTTGTGATGCTGAAGTCGTTGCCACTCACTCCTAACGGAAAAGTGGATCGTAAGGCTTTAGCTGCCCGCAATGACAGTTGGCAAGCTGGAATAGAAAGAAATATAGTAGCACCTACAACCCATACAGAAGAACAACTAGCTAGAATCTGGGCTGAGGTTCTTGATGTCGAGCAGGTGGGCATTGACAACAATTTCTTTGAATTAGGGGGACACTCTCTACTGTCAGTGAAGCTGATTTCCCAGATTAAGGAAGTTTTCCAGGTAGAGTTGCCTTTGTATAGCTTCTTTGAAAACCCTACTATAGCTGGGGTGTCCCAACTGATAGATCAAGTCTCAGAAAATGGCGAGCTTCTAAGCATTGCTGCCAATCAAGTTTTAGACTTAAACGCTGAAGCTGTCCTAGATCCCAGCATCTATCCCGCTCCTGTCACTGTTCCTATACTCAAAGAGCCAGCTAATCTCTTTTTGACTGGCGCAACAGGGTTTTTAGGAGCGTTTTTACTTCAGGAATTGCTAGATCAAACGACTGCTGACATTTATTGCTTAGTCAGGGCGGCTAATTTAGAGGCGGGTAAGCAGAAAATTCAAAGAAATCTAGAACGATATTTACTCTGGAATCAATCTCAAAGTCACCGCATCATTCCTGTTATAGGAGATCTTTCTCAACCACTACTGGGTATGTCGTCCAAACAGTTCCAAATACTGGCAACTAAGCTAGATACGATATATCACAGTGGTGCGGTGGTTAATTTGACTTATCCATACTCGGCACTCAAGGCGGCTAATGTCCTGGGTACTCAGGAAATCTTGAGATTAGCTTGTCAAACTAAAGTAAAGCCAGTACATTTTATCTCTACTAGCGGTATTTTCGTCTCAGATGCCTATAATGATGTCAAGGTGATTTTAGAAGCAGACAAGCTGGAAAGCTGCGAAGGTTTGGATCTGGGTTACTCTCAAAGTAAATGGGTGGCAGAGAAGTTAGTGGGAATTGCCCGCGATCGCGGTTTGCCAGTTTCTATTTACCGACCTGGAAGAATAGCAGGACACAGCCAAACTGGTATCTGGACTACCACAGATTTACTATGCAGAATCATCAAAGGCTGTATTCAAATGGGTTCCATCCCTGATAATTATTGGATGCAAGATATCAGTCCTATAGATTATGTGAGTAAAAGTATCATTCATTTATCTCGGCAGCCAGAATCAGACGGCAAGGCTTTTCACGTAATTAATCCCCAGTCTCTAGAATGGGACAAACTTGTTGATTTTCTGTGTGCTTTTGGCTACCCACTACAGCGACTTCCTTATCAAACTTGGCGATCGCAATTAATGAATATCCCTTCAGAAAATGCCTTGTATCCTTTATTAAATCTTTTTGACAATGAAGATATATCTGAAGAAGCCGCGCTAGCAGTACCAACATTAGACTACCATAATACGATCGCTGGTTTGGCTAGTAGCTCAATTGTCTGCCCACCACCAGAGGAGGACTTACTAAATACATACCTGTCCTACTTCATTAATAGTGGTTTTTTAGCTTCGCCGTCAGCAGTAGTACACTGACAAGAATAATAAATTGAGCTAAAAAATATGGAATCAATGGCGCTGGTAGCTAATAATCTGTGGAAAGTATATGGCGATCGCACCGTCGTAGAAAATGTTAACTTTACACTTAACCCTGGTGAAGTTCTTGGTCTTTTAGGACCAAATGGTGCAGGGAAAACCACTACACTAGGAATGCTATACGGCGGTGTAATTCCTAGTCGTGGTTATGTAAAATTAGGATCTTGGAATGTGCTTACTCAAGGTCGGCAAGCACGTTATCACATGGGTATTGTTACTCAAGAAGATAATTTAGATCCAGAGTTCACAGCTATAGAAAATCTAATTTACTTTGCCCATCACTATCGCTTAGTGGGTAAAAAAGCATTACATCGTGCTGGGGAAGTACTAGCACAAGTAGGATTACAAGATTACGCTAAGTATCCACCAGATGAACTTTCTGGTGGATTAAAACGCAGATTGGTATTAGCGCGGGCTATTATAAATCATCCCAAAGTAATATTTTTAGATGAACCGACTACAGGTTTAGATCCAGATGCACGACAAGAATTTTGGAAAATTGTTAGTCAATTAAAACAAAAAGGTTGTGCTATTTTACTAACTACCCATTATATGGATGAAGCACAGAGATTGTGCGATCGGCTCCTGCTTCTCCAGCAAGGTCAAGTAATAGATCAAGGTACTCCTAAAGAACTAATTTTGCGCCTCGTTGGTCAAGAAGTTGTAGAAATTGAAGGTGTTGATGAAGCAATTCTTCAACAAATAGCTACGGAAACCAATACTTGGTGTCGTGCTTTTGGAAACAATTATCTATTAACCTTACCTTTAGATAATCCCAACTTTGTTTGGGATAAAATCGTTGCCACCCAGCCAACAAACCTTACTCGTAGACGTGCTAATTTAGAAGATGTTTTCTTGCGGTTAACTGGTTCTTCTTTGAACAATTAACAATTAACAATTATCAATTGTCAATTATCAATGACCCACCACCCTTCTGCCTATTACCTATTGAGTGCCTGCCATTGGATGCCACCTACAGACAACTCATCCGTTAAATCCGTTAAAAAATCCGTTGCTCACCTCCTTCCTGCCTTTTAAAACAATGAATCACAATTTATCAATCACACCTTGGGGAGTATATTCAGTTTGGAGACGACATTTTAAAGTTTACCAAAATACTTGGTTGATAAACTTTTTGCCCCCAATGCTAGAACCACTAATTTATCTGACTGCTTTTGGTCTTGGTTTAACTCCATTAGTAGGGGCAGCAATTTATGCAGATAAAAATGTTAGTTATATCCAATTTATTGCACCTGGGATGATTGCGATCGCTGTTTTATCCCAATCATATTTTGAAGGCGCTTACGGTAGTTTTATTCGCCTAAAGTTTCAAAAAATTTGGCAAGCACTATTAACAGCACCGCTAACATTTACAGAAGTATTTTTAGGTGATTTATTGTGGTGTGCAACTCGGGGATTTTTATCTGGTGTAATTACAGGAATTGTTGCTGTAAGTTTTGGACTTTATTCTGCTTTTAATCTACTTCTTTGTTTACCTCTACTTATTTTAGGTAGTATTCTTTTTGCAGCACTAGGAGTGTTAACAGCAGGACTTGTCCGTAGTGTTGATGAAATGAACGTGCCTTTTTTTCTATTTGTTGTACCCATGTACAATATCTGCGGTACATTCTTCCCCCGTGAAGTTCTACCGCCCTTTTTAAGAAATATAGCTAGAGTATTACCTTTATCTCCTTTAGTTGATTTATTACGTTGGCAAATAGAATTTCCTAAATACTGGATATTAGAATTAGTGTGGATGATAGTGTTACTAATTGCTTCTATTGTGATAGCTTGGAAAAGAATCTATCCGCAGTTATTTCGTTAAATAGGTATCTGGATAAAATCTAATGAATGCCACTGCAACCTTATTAATTTCTTGTCCCGATCAAAAGGGGTTAGTAGCTAAAATTGCTAACTTTATTTATGCGAATGACGGTAATATTCTTTATGTAGATCAGCATACAGATTTTGAAGCTGGTTTAGTTTTAACTAGAGTTGAATGGCGGTTAGAGGGATTTAATTTACCTAGAGAGTTAATAGCACCAGCATTTAGTGCGATCGCTCAACCTTTACACGCAACTTGGCAGCTACTATTTTCTGATACCATACCCAGAATTGCAATTTGGGTAAGTCGTCAAGATCATTGCTTATTAGATTTAATTTGGCGACAACAAGCTAAAGAATTTCCTGCCGAAATTCCCTTAATTATTAGTAACCATTCTGAATTAAAAGGAATCGCCGAGCAATTTGGAATAGACTATTATCATCTAGCAATTAATAAAGCAAATCAACCAGAGCAAGAAATTAAACAACTAGAACTTTTAAAGCAGTACAAGATAGATTTAGTAGTACTGGCGAAATATATGCAAATTATTAGCCCAGATTTTATTGCTAAATTTCCTAAAATAATTAATATTCATCATTCGTTCCTCCCTGCATTTATGGGAGCTAATCCTTATCATAAAGCTTATGAAAGGGGTGTAAAAATCATCGGCGCTACTGCTCATTACATTACACCTGAATTAGATGCAGGACCAATTATTGAGCAAGATGTAGTGCGAATAAGTCATCGAGATAAGGTAGTTGATTTAATCCGTAAAGGAAAAGATTTAGAGCGAGTTGTCTTAGCTAGGGCAGTAAGATTACACTTACAGAATCGCGTTTTATTATATGGAAATCGCACAGTCGTTTTTGAGTAATATAGCCAATTTATTTGAGTTATGAACCCCACCCTAGCCCTGCCCTTGCTAAGGGGAGGGATCTGGTCACAATTCATTTAGACTGACTATATAGCAGTTAGCTTTTTATTTTCAGATAAATTTATCAGTCGCCAATCACCATTATGAAAGTTAAAGCAGCAGTTGCCTTCGCTCCCAAGCAACCATTAAGCATAGAAATGGTAGATCTAGAAGCGCCAAAAGAGGGAGAAGTATTAGTAGAAATTAAAGCAACCGGAGTTTGCCACACCGATGCTTTTACTCTTTCCGGTGCCGATCCTGAAGGACTTTTCCCCACAATTTTAGGGCATGAAGGGGCGGGAGTAGTAGTTGATGTAGGTGCTGGAGTTACTAGCTTAAAAAAAGGCGATCGCGTCATCCCTCTCTACACCCCAGAATGTCGCCAGTGTAAATTTTGCCTTTCCGGTAAAACCAATCTTTGCCAAGCAATTCGCGAAACACAAGGGCGTGGAGTCATGCCCGATGGTACTAGCCGTTTCTCCCTAGATGGTCAAATGTTACACCATTACATGGGAACTTCTACCTTTGCTAATTACACCGTATTACCAGAAATTGCCTTAGCCAAAATTCGCGAAGATGCGCCATTTGATAAAGTTTGTTTAATAGGTTGCGGAGTCACCACCGGAATAGGCGCTGTCATTAACACAGCAAAAGTACAGGCAGGCGATAATGTAGTTGTATTCGGATTAGGTGGTATTGGATTAAATGTAATTCAAGCTGCCCGTATGGTTGGGGCGAATATGATTGTCGGTGTAGATATTAACCCCGACAAAAAAGCCTTAGCAGAAAAACTAGGAATGACACATTTTGTCAATCCTAAAGAAGTAGAGGGGGATCTAGTTCCCTATATTGTTAATCTTACAGGTGGTGGCGCAGACTACGCCTTTGAGTGTATTGGCAACGTTAAAGTGATGCGTCAAGCATTAGAATGCTGCCATAAAGGGTGGGGAACCTCTGTAATTATTGGTGTAGCAGGTGCAGGTGAAGAAATTTCCACTCGTCCTTTTCAATTAGTAACAGGGCGTGTTTGGAAAGGAAGCGCGTTTGGTGGTGCTAAAGGGCGGCGAGATGTACCAAAGATTGTTGATTGGTATATGGAAGGAAAAATTGTAATTGATGAGTTAATTACTGATGTGATGCCAATTGAAGATATCAATAAAGCATTTGATTTGATGCACGAAGGTAAATCTATTCGGAGTGTGATTACATTTGATTGAGGGAGGAGAGAGCAGATAGCTCATCTGTCAATTAACAATTATGTTGCAGGTAAAAGGAAAAGCTGCAAAAATTGAAAGGTAGGTTTAGTCCTAAAATAAATCCATGTATTGGAGTTGAAGTTGTCAAAAATTCAAGTTGCTAATCCGGGTAGTACCCTTGGTGAAGCTATTGGCGCTCTTATTGAACGTGAAGTTAATCGTTTACTTCGTCCTATGGCAGAAGAACACGATTGCGTATATTTGAGTGTAGGACGACCCAATCCCCGAACCGGACGAGCTACTAAACTGTTATTACATGACACGGCTGGAAACGCTTATAACATTGATTCGGTAATAGCAAATGCACGAATGCAGCCGCTTATTATCATCGAATCAAAGTACATTCGCTACAAGAAACATAACCGCGATAAAGGCAGTTGGATTTGTACAGCCCATTACAGCTTGCGGCGTACCTTTCCAACTATAAGAAAATCCATTGCTGTTATTGCAGGTAGTTGGAGTGCTTCATCGAAAGCGATGATGGAATCATTCGATGTCAGCCTCTTTGAAGTTGGATTTTCTCATATTGCAGAAACTCTCTTAAAGTATGGTGTTGATTTTCGATGGGAGGAAAAGGAAAGAGATAAGGCAATGCTGGCATGGAATGCTTGGAGCCAACTTAGCGAGGAGCAACTAGATCTCATTGCACAAGAGTTCTTAGCGTCCATTGAATCCCATTTGTATCAGTCTCTATCAGAAACGCTTGATACTTCTACGCCACGCGATGTCCGAGGGGTTGAGGTCGTTATTGAAACTAATTTAGGCGAATCCCGACGCTATACCTTTGATGCAATTGCCGATGCGATTCAATTTCTAGAAGATTTTGATGCGGAAAGTGTTCTCAACGACGAAAGCAGCCCAGCAATTTGGGAAGTAGAAAATTCCCTAGAGCCAATAAGTAATCTAGATGAAGACAAATCAGTTCTTGAACAGAGTAAGGATTGATTCTTTAAGTGTTACCTTGTGCCTCTGGGGGTTATTTTTCCATTTACCGCCTCTTACTCTTAGATCCTCTATTTCATATCCTTTAAAACCTATAGCAATGCCAATTTCGCCTAAATAAACATCAGTGGGAATATGAACACCATAAGGTGCGGAATCTCCCAGAACTAACATCAAAGCGGCCCCTGGTTTCAAAACTCTATAAGTTTCCTGTAAAACAGGTAGCATATCGTTAAAATACCCTGCCACCATTAGATCGTAACTTTTCTTACCGCTCTTTTGAAAGCGAAGCTCTGCTAATTGAGAAATTTTGGATTGTAGCGTTTCAGCAACAACAGGATCAACAGTTCGTAATTCCTTAGATATAGCACGATTTTTGTCAAATCCACTGCGCTGTGTCTGCGTTGTAGCCGATATGATCAGCTTATTGCGGACTTTTTCTGTAATATCACTCCACGACTTTGCTTCACCCCAAAAATAGGTTTCCAAGCGAGTGCGATCAGCGTAATCATAATTATTTAGATACGGAGGCGAAGTAAAACACAAATCTACCGAGCCATCTTCAATAATGTGATGGCGATCGCGTGAGTCACCTGCAATTAGACAAGTATTTGCTCCCAGGCGTGTTTGTCGTAAAGTTTGGGCTATATCGCCCGCCATCAGATAAAGCTGATTGTACAATGCTCCCAATACGTCTGGTGAAGAAGCTTTTGGCTTGTTGGGTGCAATGTAAGGCCATCCAGTTTCTACATCAGCTAGAGTGCGTAAAATATTAGTTAATCCTAATTTGGCTAAATTGCGGAACGGGGAAGGGGGAAGTGCTAGAATTGCTTCCCGACAAACCCACAAACGTAAAAGTTTTACAGAGTGATAACATTTAAGAACCAGTTCTGGAAAAACGGCTTCAAGCGAAGATTCTTTTATTTCACCAGTGCTAGCATTACGAATTGCCACCATTAGAGAATCTATTTCGCGGTGCAACAAATGTAGATCAAATTCCCAAAAGAGTTTAGTTTGTGCTACAAAGTGAACAAAAGGATGAGCTTCAATCCCAAATGAATGAATGCCTTGTTGCTTGGCAACAATATTAGTAGTTGCAGTTCCAGCAAAAGGCTCATAAACTGTCATGCCAGAGCGAACTTCGTAGAGCTTGAATGCTTCTTCTACACCCTTATACGAAAAACCAGCAGGGTATGTAAACCAACGATGAATTGGAGCGTGCAGCGAATCCTTAAACGTGCCTAAGTCAGCACGAGCAATACTAACACTATTCTCTAAAGCTTCAATCGCAGGAGTAGGGAATAAATCTAGACTAAGCTGTGTGCCAAGTGGAATGTGTTTTTGGTTCATCGTAATACAGCATATCACACAGGCATCGTAAAGGTCATGCTGAGATTATTGAAATGATTGCACAGTAAGGAGCTAAAAAAACGGAATACTAAAACATTAAACCTCTTGCAAAAATTAATTTTTGCATCTGTGTCCATCTGTGTTTATCTGTGGTTAATTATCTAAAATTTCGCTGCTACCAGAGGTCTATTCATTGTTGGGTTGCGCTGCGCTTAACCCAACCTACAATTGATAACAAGTTACGCGATCCTATCGCCCCCCATTTGCCGTTGTTTCTCCATAGCCGCGATCGCATTCTGTTCAATTTCTTGATTTACTTCCCTCTGCGCCAAGTGCATCACTGTCGCTAGTGACATTCCCATTAATTTTAGTTCCCACTTTTCGCTTGTTATTCCCTCAGATAAACGTACATCTGCGGTTATTGCCAAACCACGACTGAGAATATAAGATCTAGCTTTTCTAGCTAATCCTTCATCGCCATAGCCAATATAAGTTACAAAGCTAGAACCATCAGGAGAAATATTAGGCACAACTCTAGATGAAAGATTAACTAAAATGCTGCCATAATCCGCAGGTCTAGCGCATTCTAGTTGAATTTTTTTCTTACTAACAAATCTAGGGCTTTTTCCTTGAATTTTTACCCAAAGGACATATTGCCATTCTTGAATTGCTTCAATCTCATAGACGCTGACATAGCGATTCAGAGCAATACTGAGATGTTGGGCTACAGTGAAGCAGTTAAATAGACACCGACTTTGGTAGGTGACAGGAATTCTGTGGCGATCGCTAAAGATAAATTGAGTTTGAACCAATGTGGTATTATCCATACTGTAATTATTTGGGTTTCTAAGGCGATCATGGGGTCGCCTTCTTTCGTTGGCCCCTAAATCTCCTATATTCGCACTTCTGCTACTTTAATAGCCCGTTACAGTTATACTATGATCTGAGAAAAACTGAACATTTAAGTTAAATTGTCATTAGTGGGCTTCGTAGCTTTAATCAGAATTAGATTTTTTAACGCCAAGGTCGCAAAGGTAAGCGCAAAGGACGCAAAGAATTATATGGACTAATGGTACGAGGAAGATTCAAAATTATTTCACCAATCACCAATCACCAATGACCAATATCTGTGACAATTACCCAAACTAATGCTATTCTGTTTAAACTTCTGATACAGTTGTACCACTTCCCACAGCCTAGCTAATCAGCGCCTATGGTGCATATTAAGCGCGTCGAACTTTCCCACTTCAAATCCTTCGGCGGCACTACCCAGGTTCCTCTGCTACCAGGGTTTACAGTGGTTTCTGGACCTAATGGTTCAGGAAAATCAAATATTTTAGACGCTTTGCTGTTTTGCCTGGGACTAGCCAGTTCTAAAGGAATGCGGGCGGAACGTCTCCCCGATTTAGTTAACCACAACCAACCTCATCGCGGAACTGTAGAAGCTAGTGTCACGGTGACATTTGACTTGAGTGATGCACCGTCAGCTTTAGCAGAGGAGGGAAGTGGGGGAGATACAGAAACACCTCAATCTTTAGATTGGAGTGTTACCCGTAGACTGCGGGTTACTCAGCAAGGTAGTTATACCTCGAATTACTACATCAATGGTGAATCTTGCACCTTAACAGAACTTCACGAACAACTAAATAGACTGCGAGTTTATCCCGAAGGCTATAACGTAGTGCTACAAGGGGATGTAACTAGCATTATCTCTATGAATCCAAGGGAACGTAGAGAAATAATTGACGAGTTAGCTGGGGTAGCTGCATTTGACCGAAAAATTGTTCAAGCAAAGGAAACTTTAGAATCTGTTAAGGAACGAGAAGATAGCTGTCGAATTGTTGAGAGAGAATTAATCTTACAACGCGATCGCTTATCTCAAGACCGCCTCAAAGCAGAAAAATACCAAAAACTTCGCGCGGAATTACAAGAAAAACAACAGTGGGAAGCGGTGCTAAAATGGCGATCGCTCCAGCAAAAAGAATGGGAACTGAAAGAACAAATTGCTGCCGGAGATCAAAATCATAATCAACTTACAGAGCAATTAACTCATCTCACCGCAGAAATTCAGCAAACAACGGCTGAACTAGATCAACTCAATACCCGCGTTAAAGCATTAGGTGAAGAAGAACTAATTGCTGTACAGTCAAAACTAGCTAATCAACAAGCAGAACAACGTCAACTGCAAAGGCAGCAACAAGAGTTAAATTTTTCGTTAGAAAATACTAGATCAACGGTTAAACAAACGCAAAGTGAAAGTCAGCAACAGCAGCAAAGATTAGAACAACTTAGCCAAGAGCAACAACATCACAAAACGCAAATTGCTGTTTTAGAAGAACAAAGAAACGCTGCTCAAAAAATAGTAGAACAAAGTAGAGAAGCGGCGAGTGCGATCGCCTCCGCCTCCGAAGCATGGGTACAGCAACAAACCGCCCTCAGTCGTCAAATTGAAACTATCTTAAAAACCATCGATCCTCAACGTACAGAACAAGCACAACTAAAAGAACGTTATAGCCAATTATCCGATAAAATAGCCGAACAAAATCACCTTTTACAAACTACTGAACCAGAACTTATTGCTAAACAAACTAATGCCATAGAATTAGAACAACAATTAGCAGCTTGTGATGATGAAGTTCATGTCATCGCTCAATCTTTAGCAGCAGCAGAACAAGAATTGCAACTTCAACAAGATACTCAAAAACGCCTGCTTTCTGAACAAAGAGAAAAACAACGCCAACTAGATAAATTAGAAGCGCAAGCGCAAGCACAACAAGAAGCGCAAGGTACATTTGCTACTAAAATATTATTACAGGCAGGACTATATGGAATTTGTGGATTAGTTGCTCAATTAGGTAGAGTTGAACCACGCTATCAACTAGCTTTAGAAACTTCCGCAGGTGCGCGTTTAGGTAATTTAGTAGTAGAAGATGATGGCGTAGCAGCAACAGCAATTGAAATTTTGAAACAAAGAAAAGCTGGACGTGCCACATTTTTACCTTTAAATAAAATTCAAGCGCCAAGATTTTCAGAAACAGCAGCTTTACGTTATGCTAATGGGTTTATTAATTACGCTGTAAATTTAGTTGAATGCGAACCGCGTTATCGTAATATATTTGCTTATGTATTTGGTAGTACAGTTGTATTTGAAAATTTAAATACTGCCCGCGTTCATTTAGGTCAATATCGTATTGTTACCTTAGATGGTGAAATTTTAGAAGCTAGTGGCGCGATGACTGGCGGTAGTAGTAACCAAAAATCTAGCTTACATTTTGGTACAGGTGATGCTAGCGAATCAATTGAAACTATTACTTTAAAAGTGCGCCTAGAAGAAATTGAAAGAATATTAGAACGTTGTGCAGATAAGATTTTTAACCTTTCTAGTAAAACAAAGCATCTATCTCAAGAGTTAAATGAAGCCAAACAACAACGGCGAGAAACTCAATTAATTTTTGAGCAGTCGCAAAAAGAAATTAAGAATTTAATTGGACAACAAGAACAACTGCGATCGCAATTATCTAAAAATACTCAAGATTTAAACATTGCTCAACAACGGCTGCAAATTTTAGAAACAGAATTACCTGCAAAAGAAACCGAGTTGCAAACTTTAAGGCAAGCTTTAGCAGAGTTAGAAGCATCTCAAACCCATAGCGAATGGCAACAAATTCAAGCCAGAATTAAAGGTGAGGAAGCAGAGTTACAAGCGCGAGAAACAAGTTTACGTGCTGCACAGCAAAAGTTACAAGATTTAAAAAATCAACAACAGCGTTTAACCGAAAAAATTCAGGAAAGCCAGCAACGCATCGGAGAACTTGAAACGCAACAAAATCAACAACAGAATCAATTATCAATTATCAATGAACAATTAACAATTATCAGTGAGGAAATTGCTGGAAGTCAGGCATCATTTGCAGAATTAGAAGAGAAATTAGGGGTAGAAAAACAAATGCGCGATCGCAC
>JBARVL010000638.1:0-22859 GCA_049646245.1 Crinalium sp.
TTGACATGGGCGCTTCAGGACGTGGCGCTGTCATGGTTCGTGAAGATCCAGCAACGGGAAAAACAACGTATTCACAACTCGATCCGGCTGAGACTGTAGCAGTTGGTTTAGTAAGATTACTAATCATTGAAGCGAGCCAACGTAATAATTTTCAAACTTTCAATCTGCCTGAAATTGCCGTTGCAATTAGAGGTCATCAAGGCATTTTAAGAGACGCGCAAGCAAATTTGTTAGGCGCTCAAGGTTGGGTAGACGTAGCAAATCAACTAAGAAATTACGATTTGTACGGACAAAAAATTATCCCAAATCTTAACTCCGATTCCAGTACACCGACACCCCCAATATCAACCCCGAAAAAAGAAGAGGGGAAGAAGGGGACAAGGAGACTTGGGGACAAGGGGAATAATTAAAAATGCAACTAACAACCATAGCGAAATTGGCGATCGCACCCGTATCTTTAATTAGTGGTTTAGGACTATTAGGGGCAAGTTTTACTACTACTCAAATCACACAAACAGTCACGCCTTATAGTTCTGAGCAAGTTATTGTTAACCAACCCCTAGCAGAACCAGCTAAATCATTATTAATGTTTGGTGGTAGTGCGATCGCAGTTTTGGGGACTGCCGGAGGCATATTTGCAGGTATTGAAGATTTAAAACGAAAAAATGGCATTCAGCAAACCAACTTTACTCAAACCAATTCATACCCACAGCTTCCTTTTGCCCCTACACCCGCACTCCCACTCAACCCGCAACCAGGACAGAATTTAAGACGTGAGCCTGCACAACAACCACAACAACCTGGACTTGGTTTTCAAAGGCAGCCCGCACAAGTTCCACCCCGCAATCCTGCAAATCAACAACTTCAAAGGCAAGTTCCACCCAATCAACAGCGACAAGCACCGCCACCAGCAGAACGTTTACCGATACGCTATCCAAAACCGTCTTCTTCAGACTCAACTGCTTCTAACAACTCTAGTAATCCTCCTGTACCTCAACCTACTCAATTCCTAGATAGGTTTGATGAGATACGGAAGATCCTACTGAATATACCCACCTTGCTAATTTATGGCGGGATGGGAAGTGGCAAAACCAGCAAAGGCAAAGGAGGTTGGCTGGACGATGAGGATAAAGAAGCAACCCGCAAACTAACAATTCCTACAGGGATGGTTCCACCAAATAAGCAGGTAACTCCTAACGGTCAAACTTGGTACGACTTCCGCCCGCTATTACCAGAGGAACCAGAAAGTGCAGAAAGTGACGACGACATTATTAATAACGAACTGAGAAATGATGGTGATGAACTATTGACCCGCGAAAATACAACTGATTTAGAAACCAAGTTTGCCGAGTTTGTCAACAAGAACAATTTGAGTCTAGAAAATTTCCCACCTCCCGACGAATGGGACGAAGAAGAACCGTAATAGGCGCGAATGGATACAAACTGATGGCAACGCGAGCGCCAGTTTGTGTAGGTTCGATACCTACCCGCGTCATTGCAACTTGACCACGAGTTGCATCAACACCAACTTACTTATCTTTTTCCATTTGTCATTTGTGGTCGAATGGCAGTTTCAACCAATAGTTATTAAGGAATAAATAAAGATGGATTCAAGTTTAGTTCCTACTCAACGGGTACGCAATCCAGATCAAGATTTTGGCGGACAAGAAGACTACATTGATATCCAATTCCACCGAGTTCCAAATAACAGCCATGAGCAAGCTGTACGCCGAGCGCAGCAGGAATTACACCAAGCAAAGCAACGGCTAAGAAAGATGGAACGGAACATCGGCCCTGCAATGCAATCTGGATCTTGTGCCGCTATAGACGTTGCAGGTCAATTTGTTCATAATTCTAAGCCCTGGCGTTTAGCGCAAGTCATCGGATTTTGGTCAATGCTGATCGGTCTATGCACGATCGGTGGTTGGGCGTGGAATGCAGCAGTTGGGGGTACTGCGGCTGCGGGTAATTCTGCTGCTTTACCAGCAAACGCGCCTACAGCTATGAGACTCGGCCACGGCGTTGTCAACGTTGGTAAACCTGTTGTTGGTGCAGTGTTTGCTGGCGCTAGTCAAAGTGTCGATCGCGGTGTACGAGTCCAACTAACAGGCAGTGCAGAACAAGTGCGAAATGTAGCCGTACCAACTAATGTGACTCCTTCCAGCAGCACCTACGTCCCTGTTGTACCAATCGCCAATTACCCAGGACAGTAATTGAGACAAGGGGAGGGGGGGACAAGGGGACAAAGGGAGAAGAACATCCTCAATTATTCGCATCCTCACAAATAGTACGACATTTGAAAAATCCGAGATATAGATATGTTCGTACTTTCTTAAAATCCCCCCTTCCCCTTGTCCCCAAGTCCCCCTATCCCATCAACCTATGCGAGTCATCATCTTTCCTAAAAGGTCAATCCTAATCACAACCGCCATCGGAAGTTTATTAATTTTAGACTTGACCAAACCTGGCTATCGCTCCTTTGCATTAGTCCCTGAATTGAAACCCCAAGTATTAGATGTTGTAACAGACTTTTCAAAAACTGCAACAAAGTTTAGCTCTTATGCAACTAATTCCTTAATCGCTACACCTAACTCCAATTCAGTCCCAAAAGCTAAATCTCAAATTAAATCTCAAATTAAAGAACTCAAACCTTGTGCCACTCTCCTCGAAGGCTACAAGAAGAATTCCAAAGGTGAACCAGTATGCAGGGGTATCGCTCAATCGACTTATTAGCTGAATTACCGTTAGAGGTTCAGTACCAAGAACTCAAAGAACGAGAAAAGTACGAAGAACAGAAGCAGCTAGAACAAGAACTTAACCAACAAAAATATAATAATGCAATCGCACGGGGTCGTTTTCTATTATTCCTATTAAATCTAGGGATGATTGCGGTAATCGCACTTCCGACTGCTAATCAATGGGCTACAAAAGTTACTGGTTTAGCTGACGTTATCCCAGAAGTACTGCAATCAATTCCCTCAATTCCAGAACTTTTTGAGCGTACTGAAAGGAATAGTCCAAAAAGTCAAAAATTAGCCAGTGCAGTTATTAACTACGCTCAACAGAAAAATTGGGTAATTCGGACTGGAGCCAGAAAGTATAACATTTTCTATGTGCGCGGGATGAATCCTGACGGCACACTTAATGACAACAAGGTTAATGAATTTAACGATCTAAGAGTTGTTATTGAGATTGTTAATAATACTCCCCGTATTGTTGGGTTGTGGGAAGGTACTGATGCCCCAGGTCTTCATTACATCAACAATCCCATGAATCCGAATGGGACAGCAACAATTGTCGCTGGACGACAATATCGCGCCTGGAAAATGGGATTTCATAAGGGCAATCCCAACCATCCAGCATTAATTCAAACAGGTGGAACCGTAACTGTTACAAGAAATGGCGTTCCTTACGCTGGATACTTTGGCATCAATCAACACGGCGGCTATGACTACCCAAGAAATGACATTAAAGATGCTAGTGCAGCTTGTTTACTCGGTAGAACTCGCAAAGGACACAGTAAATTTATTGACTTGATGAACAAAGATACTGACTATGTGAGCGATCGCAACTATACCTTTTACTCCGGGATTATTTTAGGTGTAGCTGGGTGCGTATTTGTTAGTCGCAAACAACAATCGTTACAGTTTCAAGTAGCACAACCAATTAACGAAAAGTTTACCTCCAACAATAATGATGTCCACTGGGATTACTTGAGTGCTGGTATTTTAGTGGGTGCGATCGCATTCGCTGTTAGTGAACCTGTAAAAAATCAAGTAGTTAAACGAATAGCTATAGCTACTACCAAAGTTCCTATAAATATTGAGCAACTTTTTGACAATAGTAAATCTGTTGGTAATGTTGCCATCTGTACTGCCGAGGGCAATTGTTTACCTGATGGTTCAGGAAATCATAGCAATTTGTACTTGCAAGGCGGTCACTTTGATCCGGCTAATAGAGTTTTCAACAGAGGTTTCTGTTCTGACCAGGGGCGCGGTAGGGACATGAATGATGCCGATATTAAGTGCGTTGAGCGAAACAAAAGTCGTTTAGACACAATCACTCAGCGCATGGCAGCAGAAGGAACACCACCACCGCAACATATTAGCGCATTCATCAATGCTACTGACCTGTGGAACCAGGCTAGTCCAAGAGTTAGCGATAAATTTCCATCCAAATATAGTCAAGCTCTAAAGCAGGGAATGTCAGAGTTAGACGCGATCAAGTGGGCGAGAGTTGAAGCTTTCCGTAACTGGCGCGGTCAACTTGATGCTAGTGGATTGAGAAGAGTTTGTAGTAGCAAATGGTCATTTTCTCTCCAACAACAAGTTGGGTTAGTTGGTTTAGATAGCAACTCTGAAGAATATATGAAACGCTGCATTGGTTATGACCAATCAAGGCGGGCTAATGCGATCGCTATTACTCTCAAAAACTATGGCAAATCTGCTGGTATTAACCAAGTTGAGAATCCCCAACAATTAAGCAGTATTAAATCTGCCAATACCAAAGCTAAAAATTCTCATCCTCAGTTGAGCGACATTCAATCTGTCAATAAAGATATCGTCCTTGATATGCGCTATGCCACCACCAACAACTTTATAGGCAGGCAAGTTTACCCAAAAGCTAAATGTTTACTACAATCAACAGTTGCTAAAAAACTATCGAATGTTCAGCAAGATTTAGCACAGCTTGGACTGGGTTTAAAAGTGTATGACTGCTACAGACCATTATCAATCCAAAAAGTGATGTGGAAGCTAGTACCTGACGAGCGTTATGTTGCTAATCCTGCGACTGGCTCTAAGCATAATCGTGGTGCAGCAGTAGATTTGACACTGATTGATAGTAACGGCAAAGAATTAGAAATGCCAAGTGCTTTTGACGACTTTACAGAAAAAGCCCACCGAAATTACACAGGGAGCAGTATTGAAGCCAAGAAGAATTCCTTACTACTTGAAACTGTAATGAAAAAACGCGGGTTTAAAAGCATAGCTACAGAATGGTGGCACTTTGAGTCACCTGATTGGAAGAAGTTTCCTGTAATGAATGTACAACTGTAAAGTTACAAGTTTAGCAATAAATATTAAGGAAAAAATGAAAATTCAGACTGTCCTATTACTATCAAGCTTACTACTAACAAGCTGTACTGTCACTGCTCAACAAACGGGCGATAAAGATTGGGCTGTTTCCGTCAAACCAGATGGTACAGGCGTTAACATTCAACCCACTAAACCAGAGACAACGCCTAATACTACAACTTCAGTTACACCTAATTCTTCTAGCTATTCCTAGTTGTAAGATTCAATCATTTTTAATTACAGGAATACCAAGAGCAAATTTAATAATTGACGGTGATGGTGCTGGAGTAGCAATTATTAAAGGTGAACTGACAAGTCAGCGCTGGCGCTATCGCCTATTAACGCAAAGTTCTAAAGCGACTGAAGGAATAGCTACCTTGACACAGATGAAAAAAGGACAGTATAAAGTAGAAATTGTTTCTAGAGAAGATAAGTTTTTTACTGTTACATTTGAAATAACAAAAGAGTAAAACAATGTCAAATTTTACAGAATTATATTCGCATTAACCAAAGGGAAAAACAACGTCAATTTCAGATTTTTTTAAAGTATATTTGAACCAGCCGAGTGTTAAAGAACGCCAGCATCAGAGCTTACAAAATTACATTCAAATCAACAAGGGATAACACAATGTCAGACATACTAGGTAAAAACGGCAAACCGCTTACAGGTGCAGCTTTACAAAAAAGGTTGGCAAAAATTAAAAGGGATAATGCTACTAATCCTCCTTTGTTGGGGCATGAAATAATGGTTGAATATACTCCCTTTACCCAAAAAGAAAAGAAGGAAACAAAAACATTTAATTATCTTGAACCAGATGTAGAGTCTGAAATATTAGACCTAGACCCGCAAGTATTAGACATCAAGTTAATAACAGCTAAGATAATTACAGCACTCAAACAATCGGAGAATACTTTAAATAAAACAACTGAATTCAGTCAGAAGCTTAAGGGACTACAGCTACAACTTAAAGAACGTCAAGGGCTAAAAGATTATCGGGAAGCAATTGGAATTGGCAATCAAGCAGAATTAAATCAAATTGCCGAAAAGTCTCACGAATCCAGTAACTTTTCAGTTCCCTTAAAAGATTTGAACGAATTAGTAACAGGTGTAGATGACCTGATTGACTTAGTTACTGATCAAGACTTAAGAATCGGAAAAATAGAACAGCAAATAAACCAAAATAAAAGCTTTGCCAAGACTGCGAAAAACCTAGCAGACGTATTGCTAATTGGTAGCTTTGGCGGTGCAATTATAGGGCTATGCCTTGGAATTATGTACCCAGATCAATTGAAAATTGGAACTACATTTGGATTTGTGGGCGGCGCTAGTTTAGCTTTGCTCAACAAACTTAATCCTGTTAAAGAAAATCAAAATAGCTGAAAAAAGTATGGGATTATTTTAATTGTTGAATAGTCCCATAATTTTTAGCAGATAAATTAGTACTTCATAACCATAAAAATTGCAACAGTGACAACCCAACTAACGTTTTGGCTACCTGGAAAGTGTTCTCCTAAAGTACGTCCCCGCGCCAGTGTTATTAACCAATCCCACAGCGTAAGTATTAAAAAAGCTAAAGCTCATGTTTACAACTGCCCGAGATACACAGCCTGGAAAAATTGGGCGATAAGCAGCTTGTATCGACAGTTCCTCAACCAAAGTAAATCTAATCATCAACTACCTTTAGAACACATCGAAATCTTGATAGTGTTCATTGGCAAGCATCGTGGCGACGGCGAGAATATGGTAGGTGCAGTTCTAGATTCGGCAGTCCAAGCTAACATTATTACAGATGACTGTTTGAAAAATATTCCGAGGGGATGCTGGGAGCATCAAGAAGCAATTAACACAAAAATTACAGGAACTTTGGTGTTGATTCAACCAATTAAGCCAGCCTTGAAGAAGTTAAATCCAATTTGGGAGAAGTAGATTCTTACACAGACTGAAGAACCTCCAGTGTTGCCCAAAAATAGTAGTCGTTCAAAAAATAATAGGCAAGTTAGCTAATTTTCAGTTATTGAAATATGGTAAATATTGCGATTGCTTTAGAGCATCAAAAAACAAGAAACAATTTGCACTAGATACTGCTCAAAATTTCAGAATTTATTCCACAGAGTAACTCAGTTTGTGCAATGTCTTCCCTTTGACAAGCTGATTGATGAAGAAGTAGTCAGGAGTCAGAATACTCTTTCTCCTGTCTCTTAGCTTCTGACTCACTACAAATTCAGAATTACGTTGTTGTACTTACCTGGACTTTCAATTCCTCAGCTAAATGTTGCGCCAGAGCCCCAATGGTGGGGTAATCGTAGAGTACAGTAGGCTCAATCTCACATCCAAGCCACTCCTCTAGGTCACCACTCAGACCTACTGTTGCTGAGGAATCTAGACCGTAGCGATCGAAGGAAACCGTAACATCAATCTTATGTGAGTCAATTTCCAGTAGTTCTGCCAGATAGGAAACAAGCCACACTTGAATTTCTGTTGTCGTGGGCGACTCCTCTTGTATATCCTTTTTAGGATCGGCGTTGTTATTCCCAGAAATCGTAGGTATCTCGTTAACTTCAACATTCTGCTTTTCCATCGAGCGTGCCTCCACAGGTTTTACTAAGACGTTTTTTCACACAGCGGCTTCCAGTTGAGCTAGGCGCTTTTTTAGCTTATCTAACGCTTCTTTTAACTGTTCAATCTCCTGTTGCTGCTCTTCTATGAGCTGCTATTTTTCCTTGATTTTTTTTGTTGCTGTTTAAGCTGCTGCTGTTGCTTGAGTAGCCATTCTCCTATCAGCCGCACTGGAGATAGCCATTTCCTCTAATGCAATGGCTATCTCCATCGCTGGGTTTATCAGTACGGCTGTTTTGGGCATGAGAGCTACTATACTCTAGTTTCATTTTGGATTCAAACCCTTGCCACACTTGGTTCCTAGCAAGTTATGAGCCACCATTGGCGATACCGCAACTGCGTTGCGGTGAGCAGTTACACTTTGGGAGATAATTTAGCTTCAATCATACGTGTTGTAGGATATTTAACATTCCAAGCTAAACCAACTTTTTCTAAGCCAAAAATTATCCAGCCACTAATATCTATTTGCCACCATTTTAATCCAAAAATCGCTGAACTAGGAAAAGTATGATGATTGTTATGCCATGATTCTCCTAGTGTAGGAATCGCCAACACAAAATTATTTTTGCTACTATCTTGACTTGCAAACATACGATTACCAAAAACATGAGCAAACGAATTAACACTGAAAGTTATATGTTGTACTACAAAAACTCGGACAACCCCACCCCATAAGAATCCATAAAAAGCTCCTTCAAAGCTTCCCTTTAAAGCTCCCCCTAAAATAGTAGGAATGGCTAAACTTAAAAATATCCATAGAAAATAAAGCTGATTTAACTTAGATATTAATTTGTCACGCATTAAATCTGAAGCATAGTAGGCGGAGTTAGGAATTTTGTGCTTAAACATCCACCCAATGTGGGCGTACCATAGTCCTCGTAACAAAGCTAATTTACCTTCACATTCTAAATGAGGAGAGTGTGGATCATCATTTTGATCGCTATTTTCATGGTGGCGACGATGTACAGATACCCAATAAATCATGGGGCCTTGAGTAGCCATAGACCCTAATATAAGCAGCAAAAATTTTATAGGAGTAGTTGTCTCAAAACTATGATGAGCACAGTAGCGATGAAACCCTATTGTAATCCCAGTTGTAGTTAGAATCGACATCCCAAATAGCAATCCTATTTCTACTATGTCTATAGAATGGCCCTCAAATAAGAAATAGATAGCCAGGAGTACTCCTAATAGCGGTAGTAAGGTAATACTTAAAGCAAGAATGAACCGTGCTGATTCAAGTTGAGTACTATTAATTGTTTTTTTAAAGTATTTAGGTGCAGTTTCTAAATTTTCAAATGTATTATTAACATCGGTTTGTGCAGAATCAAATGACATTGTATTTACCTCTTAAAAAATATCTTAAGCTATTTATTTGTTGCCTGAAAACCAGAATTAACTATATCAAGCGTTCCAGCTAAAAACCCAGCCCGACACGCATATCGCTGGATTTTACCGCTAGAAGTTTTGGGCATAGCCCCCACATTGAGTAACAAAACTGCATAAACTTGCAATCCATGATGAGTAGCTACTGCTTCACGAATAGAAGCTATAACTGTATTAAAATCAAATGGTGCGGACAATTCAGTATGACTTGTGGGTGCGACTTGCATTTGGCAGTGATCTAAAGATCTGCGCTCAACTTCTTTAGCACTCGCTGGTTGTTGCTGACGGCGATTGTGATATCTGTGTTCAACTTCAGTTATCACTACTAACTGTTCTTTATCATCTATTTCTACTGTGAAAGCAGCAGTACGACCAGGTTGGGGGATTGCAAAGTGGCTTTGTTCTACTGTCACTTCAATATCTTGGGGATAGTGATTACAACCTCGAATGATAATCACATCCTTAAGTCTGCCTGTAATAAACAGTTCTCCATCTTGCCAAAAACCTAAATCTCCAGTTCGCAGAAACGGCCCTGCACCTGTATCTGCTAAGTATGCCTGAAAACTCTGTGCAGTTTGTTCTGGTTTATTCCAATATCCTTGAGCTACACTACCACCTGATGTCCAAATTTCTCCAACCTGTCCATCAGCGAGTTGCAGTTGAGTTTCAAGATCAACAATTATGACCTTTTGATCGCCCCAAGTATAACCACAACCCACAAGTTTACGGGCATTTACTTGGCCATCAATAGCAGCAATAACTTGGTTTTGCTTTAGAGCATTTGCATCTACAGTTTGCACTACCGGAGGTTTAGCTTTTGTTCCACCTGTAACAAACAGGGTAGATTCTGCCATGCCATAACAGGGATAAAATGCTTCTATCCGAAACCCACAATCAGCAAAAGTATCTGCAAATTGTTTTAAACTCTGTAACTGAATTGGTTCTGCACCATTGTATGCCAGATTCCAGCTACTCAAGTCAAGGTTAGCTTTTTGTTCTGGTTTAATCCTTTGTACACACAATTCATAACTAAAATTAGGCCCGCCGCTACTGGTAGCTTGATAATCAGAAATTGCTTGTAACCAACGTAAAGGTTTCTGCAAAAAAGAAACTGGCGACATTAAAATAACTGGAAAGCCACCATAAAGAGGCTGAATTATGCCACCAAGTAGCCCCATGTCGTGATATTGAGGTAGCCAGCTTACTGCTACCCTATCTGAAGGATGCCTAAAGCTTTGATAAATTAATTCTGAATTTTGCAGCAAATTCCCTTGACTCACCATTACACCTTTAGGCGTACCTGTTGAACCAGACGTATATTGTAGAAATGCTAGTTGATCGCTACTAATTCTGAGTGGTTTCCAGTCGGCAGCCAAACTAATATCTACTGTATCTGTAGCCAGCCATTCTAATTGTGTAAGTGTGTTTTGGTCAGCGAATTTTTCTTTGATATAAGTTAGTTGAGCATTAATTGTTAGGGCAAATTTTGGTTGACAATCATTAATAATAGATTGCAACCTGCTGAGCGATTGATTGCGTCGAGGTGGATAAACTGGGACAGCGATGGCTCCTGCATATAAACACCCCAAAAATGCGCTAATAAATTCTAGCCCTGGTGGATGTAGCAACAAGACTCGCTCTCCATGCGCTTGTGCTGCTTGAATCATGGTCGCAATACTCAGCGCTTGTTGCTCTAACATTTGATAGGTTAAACTAGCTTTTTCTGCTTTTCCGTCTTTAAGAAATACAAACCCAGTTTGATGTGGTTGATAGAAACTCCTATATTGTAATAGTTCAATTAAATTAGCGAATTTTAATTTTGTAGAGGATGGCAAGCTGGAAGAAATAGGCATAAAGTAACCATTGTATAAATAGAAAAGATAATCTTTCACCACTTCTCAATATTTTAAAAAATTTCTTGGAGTAGTGCATTTTTGCACTGATATAAGAAAAGATGGCCTCCAGAAAACACCCTCTAAAAACTTACGAATTGAGTTTTGCTGAAATATACTCAAATGGTAGCTTGGCAAGATATATCTCTTTTGGAATGTCAATATCCGGTATACATAAGCATATTTCTAAATGATGCTCATGAGAACGATAATTTTCATGAACTTTATACAGAGGCATAAGTTTTATCTTGCGAATTCTAACATTGAAAGTCTTAGCAAAATTAAAAATTGATGAACTTCCGGAAGCAACAATAACGTGAGGCTCTTTTTCATTAATATGCAGAAAATCTTGAGAAAGAGCAGCAGATAATAAAACTTCTGCAATTTTCTTACTTCGCCACTCTTTTTTAACAACCCATTTGGTCAGTTCTCTTACTTTCCCTGAAAATCTATCGCTTGCTTTTGCTTGTATTAAAACTTCTCTTATATCTTCTTCAGTTAAATTACCATATTTCTCTACATTGGTACCAGCAGTATATAAACCTACTGTACCTACTAATATTTCACAAGATAGCGCCATTAAATAGTATTGAGGGTAAGATTCAATCTTAGCTTCAGGATCAGAAATAAAATCTGAAAAAGTAATACCATATTGTTGATAGTAAATTTCTGAAATTAAAGTTTTGCATTGATTAATTTCAGACAATGTTTTTGCCACTTTAATTAATATTTTACCTCGTTCATTTGATTCTAGTGGTTTTATATTATCCTGATTCATATTGTTTTTTTTGTGAAGGATATACTAAAATTCACACAACTAAAGTAGAAATACAGCCGGGGTACGTACAAATTGAAATACTTTGCAAAACGTCGAAAATGGGGGTATGGCGAAGTAAGTGCGAAATCAAATCCATTATAAAAAATAATTGCAAAAGCCTTTTTAAAATTTACTAAGTTACCCAAGGATGATAAAAAGCTTTTTCCATTAGCTCCCACGTTTTTAACCTTTTTGTACCGATCTTCTGTCATCTTGCTCAACCTATTTCTAGTGTTTTTTTTGTAATTTAATCAATAATGTAAGACCTGTAGGATCTCGTTCAATACTCAGGTTTATATTATTACTCTCCCCTATATTGCTTACTAAGCGGTGAATATCAGCTTCACTTCGTTCAATAATATGCCAATCACCTAAGTATTCCATTAAAAGTCGGTCTGGATTTCCAGGCGCTATGTTAGTAAAGTAAAGTGAGCCGTCATTATGTAACAATTTGACGAGTTTTGGTATAAGCCACTCAATTTGACGCTCTGTAAGATAATCAAATAAGCCACCAGCAAAAATCAAATGGAAAAATTGGTGTTCACTAAATTTACGAATTGACCGGAAAACATCACCTGGAATGAGAGTAATCCTGGAAGACAAACTTTCTAGATTGTAGAGTGAATACCGTAAGGCTTCTAAATCTGCATCGTTGAGAAAGAAGTGAGTACCTGTTGGCTTGACGAATTTTTGAATACTTCGGATATCTCTACAGCTACCACACGCAATAGAAAGAATACGCGCATTATCATTTGATAAGGAACTTTCGGCAATACATTGAGCTTGCCATTGCACTTTGTTTCGATGCTGTTGAGCAACTACACTTCTAAGTGCTTGATGATCTAAGTAGAAAGCTGGAGTATTAGGAGCAGCCTTAACGGAGTTATTACAAATATATTCAATAGTTTCAAAATCTCCAGGATATCCTCTTGGCCATGTCTGGGTACGAGCAATCAATGGTGATTGGCTGAGAAGTAATCGTGCTGGTTCGATTGCTGTAAGTATTTCAGATCGCGATAGTTGCATATTTTCAGCTTCTCTAATAGCTGCACATAGTATATGCACGCAGGAAGCCATACGATAATATGCAATGAGGGAATCGGTCGGAAGGTTGGAAGCTAAATTTAAAAGATCAACAACAGTCTCTTGAAGCGTTTTGAACATAGATAATATTACTGATTGATTGGGAGTGAACACTGAAGAATCGGTTACATAATCATCATTCATTTTTTTAATTGTGGTATTTTTGTAAAATTTTTGAAATGCTAATTAATCCAGATTTTTTTACCGTAAAACCCCTAATTTTTGTTGCCAGAAACAAGAAAGTTTCTGTATTTTTATTGAGAGTTAGCCTAGTGGTTGAGGCAGCAAAGTTCTACTGCTTATAAACATATAAAAACTTTTAAGGTAAAGCATTATGGTATTGAGCCTCTTATAAGTGTAAAAAAGTGCAATATAAATTTTGGAACCTCGTCACTGTCTATTTACTACTAATCCAAATAGAAAACCCATTTGGTGGGCAAAAACAAATCCTCCAATAACTATGAATGGAATCGCTATAAGTATTGGCGACCAGTTATCTGATTCTGGAACCTCTTGAGAATTATCTGGTTGGGGGATTTGTGCAATTAAGTTTGGCGATTGAGTTAGAGAAATTGGGGTGAGGTTAGTGGGAGGCAGGTTGATATAGTTAGCTGATGCGGGAGTGGTTTCTAAAGCTGCTAGTAGGGATATTGCTAGGGGTAAGGTTTTTCCTAATCGGGATAAGTGATTTTTTTTCATGGCTTGTGTGTTGATATATTACGATGAGAGTGCGCTTGCGCGACCCGACCTGTCGGCGCTTCGCTATCGCACATCTGGTCAGTTCGCACGTAATGGAAAGCGATAACATACGCTTTTCATTACAAATAGGATGAATTTTCCCAATTTTTTACAAAAGTTTACTTATCACTGTTTTGGCTATTCAAAAAGCCTCGTAACTAGCCCAAACATCACACATATTAGGAGTTAGTTACTTGACAAGCAGAATAGCACCAGTACAAGGAAGCTGCTATAACCTAATATTTCTGAGTTAATTCAACCTATGCAGATTTTTTACGATTCACCAATTAAGGTAAAAGCTGCCCAGTCTTTTGGATGAGGATACAGCTTACGGGTTGCTAGCATCGCCATTCTCAAAGCATTGGCTTTATCTGGATTTTGTTGCAGATTGCGGTAAAATTCAACCATTAATAAATTTGTCGCGCGATCGCTTACACTCCACAAAGAACCGATCGCACTTGTCGCCCCGGCTGCAATAAAAGCGCGTGATAAACCAATAACACCATCTGCTGTAATTCGCCCTGTTGCACTCTCGCTACCACTCAAGACAACTAAATCAGCACTGAGTTTCATCTTCATTATTTCACTAGCTGTGAGTAAGCCATTATCATTACCTTCAGGAGCCAAAACAATTGCGCCAGGTACATCTTGTTCTTGAAAATTATTGAGTGTATGGGTTGCTAAATGAATAATATTAGCTTGAGCTAATCGTTTGACAACAGCAGATTTGGTGGCTGCCTTACCTGTAAGAGCTTGGGTATTATAGAAACGTGCGATCGCATTAGCTTCTTCTTCGGTACCTGGTAAAGAAGGTAACTGCTGAGGCGGTTCACCAATTTGAAATGGCACACTGGGCATAGTAGGATTACCTACTATTAAAACATCATTATTTTCCGGTTTTCTGCGTTGTTTTCTTTGGTAAGTTAAATCTAAAACTTGGATAGAAGGAGCCGTAGAAATAGTATGTCGATCTATTAAGTATTTACCGCTTTGATCTGGCAATGCTGGAAATGGAACCAAGAACAGCGATCCTTGGGGAATGAAGATGACATGAGCATCTACCTCAGTTGGTAAGAGATTTGCGATCGGCTCAATTAATAGTTGATGTAGTTGCTTTAAGCTATTGTTTTCACTATCTCTTTCATTGGGTTGTATTCTAAAAATACCTTTTAATCTTCTATTTCTGATCCCAGATTCATTCCGGCTATTATCAATCAATTCTTCTAGAGAAACCTTTTGTTTTGACAATAAAGATTTCAGATCGACACGGCGTAATGCTATTTTACCTGTGGGATTAATTACCCAGATTAGTAGTTCTGACGAGGAATTAACTTTTTTACCGTTAACTAAGGAACTATCCTCAATAATCGAGTATTGTACCAAGGTCGCTTTGTGTTGAGATGCAACTCTTTTGATTAGCTCGACTGTAGGTGAATTAACGGCTAGTTGCTCTGTTGTTATGGTTTGAGTTAATCCTTGTGTTATGCCCAAAGCGGGAAAATCAAGGGGAAAAAGCGCACTTATAGCTACCATAACACTAATAAGCGGGAAGAGTTTAATGAGACGTTGCATAACCTCTTTTTTGGCATGAGTTGGGTGCTATTTAATCTATATCTCTCAGCAACGCAGAGGTATGCACACGTAACGGTAGCATTTCTAGTGTGTCAGAACCTTGATCGACAAACAAATTGCGAGATAATCAATTTTTGATGTGCGTATAAAATGGACAAGTGGCTTTGTTAGCGAAATTTTTTCTGGTTACGAGATACACTACTCCACAATTACAGTGTATAGCTGGCAATTTATTCTTGCTCATCATCAATTTCTACCTCTGTGGTACAAATTGATCTATTTGTGATCCCTATAGCGAAGCCAACCCGTAGGTATAGCACTTTGAAAAACTGCATAAGTCCCCAAGTGCTAGAAATATGTGGTTTTAGTAGGGAATACCTATATCATTCAACTGAATTCTGAGCAAAGAGTATAGCTATAAAGAACCAGCATTAAGTTCTGACTGGTAATATTTTTTACCCGTTTTAGGTGCTAATAGATATCCTCTTTGAAAAATTGAAACCAGAAATGTTCTAACCAGTAAACAAGATTTAATGACCATCGGTGAAATTTATAACCATTTGCAAAATCAATTGGATCTGAACCAATGCACAACTTTCCAGCAACATCAAAAAACCTGCAACAATTTAACCAGATTTACAGTAATCTAGGCGAACTCATTGGCAATACGCCTATCCTACGCTTTAAGCGGCTATATCCTGGGCATCAGGTATTAGCAAAACTTGAAGGTTTTAATCCTATTGGATCGATCAAAGATCGTGTGGCTTTCCACATGATTGACAATGCTATTAATCAGAAATTAATTAAAAAAGACACAGTAGTAATCGAGAGTACTTCAGGCAACTTTGGACTAGGACTTGCTGCCGCCTGTCAATTTCATCAACTTAAATTTATTGCTGTTGTAGACCCAAAAATTTCCCAAACTAACTTAAAACTGATGAAGTTGCGAGGAGCAAGTTTGGAAATGATTCTTAGACCAGATCAAACAGGCAACTACTTAGCACGGCGAATTGAACGAGTTAAACAACTGTGTCAACAAATTCCCAATCACTATTGGCCATGTCAATACAGTTCCCCAGAAAATCCTAACGCACACTACTACAAAACAGGCGAAGAGATAGTCAAGCAGCTTGACGGCATACCCCTTGATTACTTAATAGTAGCGACCAGTACAACAGGGACTATCTGGGGATTGAGCCGCCGCCTCAAAGAAGTTTACCCACATTTAAAGGTAATTGCAGTTGATGAACAAGGCTCATCCCTATTTGGCGGGACACCCGCTCCCAGATATCTCAATGGCATGGGAGCGGGACACCCTCTGCCAGAATTAGCCATAAAAGCTCATCAGCAACAGATTGTTGACCAAGTTATCCGTGTGGATTTAAAAGAAGCTGTCCAAGGTTGTTATGACTTGTTAAATAGCGAAGGGATTATGGCAGGCGGTTCTGGTGGTGCTGTGATTGCTGCTTTAAAGAAGCTTATCCCCACCTTATCACCAGAAAGTTCGATTCTGATTATTCTTGCAGATCGTGGCGAAAGGTATTTGGACTCTTTTTATGACGAGGAGTGGGTAGAGAAAAAACTTTCTCCATCACCATTAACTCTTGCCGCCTAGAGCAAAAATAGCAGGATGTCAACCATTTCAACCTAAATATTTATTGATGCAATATGAGTGTTAATCAGACATTACAACAGAAAATTCTTTACCTCAGTTCTTCTGACATCAAGCAATTGGATGGAGCGTCTTCCCAACTTTATCTAGAAGCAGTTAAGCAAGCACTGATCCTTCATGCCAATAGCCAAATTGTCCAACCCTTAAAGCCTTATTTGCGCTGGCGCGGTGATGACAACCATATTGCCGATCGCATTATCGCCATGCCAGCTTACTTGGGTGGAGAAAATCCTATAGCAGGTCTCAAGTGGGTAGGTAGCAAGCATGATAATCCCCGCAGTCGAAGTCTGGAAAGGGCTAGCGCCCTAATTATTCTAAATGATTCCGATTCCCATTACCCAATTGCTGTAATGGAGGGGAGCTTGATCAGTGGGATGCGAACGGCTGCGGTTACTGCGGTAGCTGCTCGTTACTTAGCTCCTGTTGAGTTTAACTTTGTTACCTGTATTGGTTGTGGGCCGATCGCCAGAATGCAACTATTTACACTGCTAGAACAATTTCCCTCTATTACAACTATTCATCTTTTTGACCTCAATCCCTTGGCTGCCAAGAACTTAGTAGAGTCTCTCCATCAATTCTTCCCAACAGTCAACTTAAAAATTGCTCCAACCGCAGAGGCTGCTGTGCGAGCGGGGCAAGTAGTAATTACTTGTACCATTACGTCCCAACCTTACATTCCCTACGAATGGTTGCAAAAAGGGTGTTTCGTCAGCAACGTTTCTATTATGGACTTGCATAAAGAAGTCTTTTTACTAGCCGACAAAGTAGTGGTGGATGATTGGGAACAGTCGAATCGGGAGAAAAAAGTAATTAATCAGTTAGTTAATGAAGGTCGCTTTGACCGCGAACAACTACACGCAGAACTTGGTGAAATTGTTATCGGTAAACGTCCAGGTCGGGAATCGAATCAGGAAACTATCGTTCTTAACCCAATGGGTATGGCAATTGAAGATCTTGCCTGCGCCCAAGCCATTTACCAAAAAGCGATCGCTACCAATGTAGGAACTTGGTTGTCCCTCTATTGAAGTGAGTGTTGTCAGAGAGCGCGTTGCTTGGGACTTGTACAGTAAAACTTCTCTAAGAGTTCTTCATCCTCAACAGCAAAATACCAGCGCCTGACCACACCCACTAAATTAGCTCACCAATAAATACTTCAACTCAAGAAAGCGAGTCTTTTCAATGTTAAATATATCTTTGCTTAAGAAAGTTCCTCCCTTGCAAAAGTATTACTGGCCACCAGTAAACCATTTTGAAGAATTCAGCGCAAATTTTTCGGAATTTTTGAAGCTGAGTCGTCAAAAACAGCAACACTACCTAGTAGAACTGAGAAACCAAGAAGAAGATTTATACAATCAATTTCTTCATAACTCTTTAGCCCAAATATATGCTTACTGGCTTGGCTATCACGATAGTCCTTGTTATTTACAGGTAGATGAAGAAATAGAGATAAAGTTGTGCAGTGCCAAACTTTGTTTAGAAACAGAACTCATTGAAAACGGATTAACTATAGAGCCAATAAAACAAAAACTTTCCCAAAGTGATACAGCTAATTATTTAAATGCCCTCGCCATTAATAATCCAGGGATAGACCATCCTCTGTTTGATTACCTTCAAACCGCACCCAAGGAAGTTTTATTACGTTTTTTACTACACGAAGTCATGCGAAATGAGGTGGTAGATGACGAAGTTAGCCTCTTGGTATCCGGCTTACAAGGTGCATTCAAAATGGTGGCTGCTTCTAATCTCTGGGATGAGTGCGGACGAGGTAAGCTGTCTAATGCTCACACTTACTGGCTCAGACGATTGCTAGAAGCAATTAATGGTTGGCAAGAATTAGCTACTTACCGTCAAGTTAGCCCTTGGTTTTCCAAGATCACGTCCAATATTTTTATGATGCTTCTGACTCGTCCAGGGTATAAATTAGCTGCCTATGGCTATTTTCTTATGTCTGAAAGTGCCGTAGCTCCACATTTTCAGAAGATTTTAGCAGGTCTCGATCGCGTTGGCTTGATTCAGGAAGACATCAAAATTTACTTTGATGCTCATCTCAAGATTGATAAGTATCACGGACAGGAACTTGTAAATGCAATTGGTTACCAAAAACCAGATTTAACGCAGCCAGAAATTGACCTAATTCTATTAGGGACACATCTTTACATTGCTGGTGCCACTATGCAGTACGACAGAATGCTACCTGAGCTTTCTTCACAAAAATTAACTGCTATGACAAGGCGAAATAATGAGCATAGAGGTTTACTGTCTTGGAATGATCTGAATTGGCAAGTGTCGCCATCTCCAATATTGAATGACGAGGTTAATTCTGTAGATTGCCCTTAATTGATCTTGCCATCAAGCATCAATGGTGATGAAACAATTATCAAAGCAGGTTCTTAGGAACAAGTTATCACTGCAAAACTAAGTCATTTGGTAGGCTATCGCTTCTTCTCGCCTTTGGGAAGTTGCGATCGCATTTCAAAGATTACCTAATATCGGAACTCACAATTTGACACTGCCCAAAAAATTCTTTTTTTTTATTTCCAGCCTAAAACGTTTTAATTTTTCACACTCCTTAACTATCATGCTGAACTTAATCTTGGCACTGTCTCCAATTTTCATCATTTTTATTGGAGTGCTTTTCTTCAAAAAAAGCACTTTACATAGCTCACTCGCTGCTTTAATATTCACTGGTTTAATAGCTGTTTTCGTCGAATCATTTAAAATTGATGTTTGGCAATTGTCTGAAGCAGTTCAATCAGCTATTATTCTTAGCCTTAGCGCCATCTTAGTGATTGTCCCTGGTCTTTATTTGAATACTATTGTTAGAGAGCAGAAATATATAGACAGGATGGCATTTGAAATTGGGAGAATGGAGATTACACCAGAAAATAAAGTTTTAATTTTGTTGTTAGGCTTTCTCCCTGCAGTAGAATCATTAACAGGATTTGGCGTATCCTTATTTATCGGTATTCCAGTTTTTTTTAAGCTGTTTACTAGGGATAAAGCATTTAAATTATCCCTTTTAGGAATGAATATTATGCCTTGGGGAACTTTAGGATTAGCAACCGTTATTGGGTCGAATCTTATTCAATATCCTGTTAAAGAACTAGGAACAATTAGTAGCTTAACCAGTTTTTTTGTTTTTCCCTATATAGCTTTGCTGGCTTTATATATAATTGGTGGCTTAGTTAGTTTAAAAAAATATGCTTTGAGAGCTTTAATACTAGGATTAACTTTTGATTGTATCCTATTAGCCAATAATTACTATCTTGCTCCAGAGACAGCAGGGGTATTTGCGGGAATGATTACAGGCTTTTTAGGAATTTGCTTGTCTTATCAAAAAAATAAATTTAATTTTAATATTATGGGGCAACTTGAGCGGATCAATTCCTTCCTGCCCTATGTTTTAATTTTAACTTTTATGAGTTTACTGCGTTTTATCCAACCAATTAATTATTTTCTCACTCATCTGCTCATTTTAAAAAGTGAAAATGTTAGCCTGAGCGTTTTTACTAATCCAGGGATTGTTTTATTGTTAGTAGCTTTAATTATGCAGGCTATCCAACCCGTATCTATTTCTTTGAGTGAGACTTTGAAAAAAGCTCAACCTGCTTGTTTAACTATTCTCTGTTTCTTATTGTTATCTAGAATGATGCTGGAGACGGGAATGATTAAACTAATCTCTTTAAGCATATCTAGCTATGCCAGCCAAAATCTCTTCTTATTCCTTTCACCTTTAATTGGAATGTTTAGTGGTTTTATAACAGGTTCAAATGTAGGCGGAAATGCACTGCTAATCAGAACCCAGAGTGAGATTGGTCAACAATTTGGGCATAACCTCGCCTTTGCTGCGGCTCATAATAGTGGAGCCGGACATATGGTGTTTTCCTCAATTCCTATGCTAATTTTTGCGATCGTTATTGCTAAAGATCTAAAAAATTTAGAAAATTTAGATGTGCAGGAAGGTCATTTGCTTAATTTTACTCTCAAAGTGGCGATCGGCATTTACATAGCGATTTTTGGAGGTTTATTAATTTTAGTCTCAAGTAATTTGGACAATATTTTATTTTGATATTTAGGCTGGCTAGAGATGCAGACTGCTGAATAGGTGCATAAGTAGATGAATTCCAGAAATATGTGGATTTAGTAGGGGAAATCTCAAAAAAGTAACTCATGCTGAAAAACTAAAAAAATTTATCTGCATAGTTAAACATTTTCGTCACCTACTTGCATAAGTTCAAATTTACCAGAAATATAGAAGTATGTAGGGAAAGCTAAAAACTAAAACTAGGAAATATTGCTAAGACATTTTCTGGGCTTGTTAGTATTTCAGTCAAAGTTATAGCTCCCTACTAATGTCCACCTAATTTATCTTACTTTGCTATGAAACTTTCATGGATTGCTCCTATGACATTACTAGCTCCTTTATGCCTAGCTAACTCAGCAACAGCTTCTAATTTCACCTCGCCAAAACAGTTATCTACCCAATCTAGACTTATAGCTCAATCTAACTGGAAGCAAGTTTCTTCATCTACAGGGAAGTTTACTGTCAATATGCCTGGTAAACCAACTGAAAATACAGAAAAAGATGAAGATGGCTTAACTAGCAAATCATTTACCTTAAGTAGTGATTCCGGGTATTACTCAGTTATTTACCTAGATTTTTCGGAAATTGGTGAAATTAACTCTGCTCAAGCTAAACAATTTTTGGATATGGTACCATCTAAATTTTCCGAAGGGGCTGGTGCTAAGTTATTAAATCATCGTAGCATCACACTGACTGGCTATCAGGGAAAAGAATTTACTTTTGCCATCAATCCCAAGATGAGAGGAAAAGGGCGTGCATATTTTGCTAATAACAAACTATATATTTTGATGGCGATCGCACCAGAGACAGCTAGCTTTAACACCTTCTTAAATTCGTTTCGTTTCCTTGCATAACTAGCAAGTTGAGATTTAGTCGTTTAATTTGGTGGTGCAGGATCTCACACCTAACAGATTGTAAAGAATTATTAAGAAATGCAGATCTTTGTCCTACTCCGCCTGATTAACAAACAGAACATCTACCAAATGAACTGAAAGTTGCTTTACTGAGATCTTGCATCAACTAACGCGAGCATGAGGCTCTGCCTCGGACTTTTGAACGCAATGGTGCAAGATTTTATTGAAAAAAAACTCTAGCAATCAGGAAAATTTTTATGTTGAAATCTCAAAGCTTACCCTCTATTTTGTTGGCAACAACCCTGATTACTGTTTCTTTAGCAACTTTTCCTATTCAAGCAACTACTACCCAAAATTCGGAAATTTTAAAAACTAAAAATCAAAATAAATCTTTGACTCTTTCATGGAGTAGCATTGCCAACATTTTCAGCCGTAAAAAAAGTAAAAAAGGTTCGCGCGGAGAAATTTGCCCGATCGCACCAGCCAAGCTAATTGACTCAATAGACTCTAATTCTACTGAAGAAGAGATACAACAAGTTTGGAGCGATCGCCCTTTGTTCCTCTGGAAGGTTAAAAACGGAGTTGCAACGCAAGTTGAACTATTAATTCCAGGAGAAAATGAAGCATTTTGGCAGCGAGAGATTAAATCAGGAGAAACTCAGATTACCTATGATGGAGAACCTTTGCAACCAGGTCTGCTTTATCAATGGCGGTTGAGAGCTAAAACTCCGTACCCGAAAGTAAGAAGCGTAAATTTTCAAGTTATGGAACAACAACAGCGCGATCGCATCACCGCAGAATTGGCACAACTAGAGGCGCAACTCAAGCAGAAAGCAGCATCGGCGGAAGTTATTGCTCTGGACAAAGCAAATTACTTTGTGGAAAAAGAATTATGGTCAGATGCACTACGGGAATTATATTCAGTGCCAACACCTTCGGCGGAATTAACTCAGGCAGTTGCACAGATTCAAAGTAATGATTTCTGCCAACGATAGCAGGGATCGCTCTCACTTCAGATGGGTGTGTTCTCAAAACCTTCGATCCCCCCCTGCCCCCCTTAAAAAGGGGG
>JBARVL010000639.1:0-4598 GCA_049646245.1 Crinalium sp.
TAACTGAAGTTGTTGCTGGAATTGCTGAAGGTTGTCGTCAGTCTGGATGTGCGCTTATTGGTGGGGAAACGGCAGAAATGCCTGGTTTTTACCAACAGGGAGAGTATGATTTAGCTGGTTTTTGTGTAGGAATTGTAGAAAAAAGTCAAATTGTAGATGGTTCGCAAGTAGAATTGGGTGATGTGGCGATCGCACTTGCAAGTCAAGGTTTGCACAGTAACGGCTTTAGTTTGGTACGAAAAATTGTCAGCGACGGGAATTTTAATTGGAACGACACACCATCGGTTCTAGAGGGTCAAAGTTTAGCTGAAGTTTTTTTGACACCGACGCGCATTTATGTCAAGCCTGTACTAGAAGCCAGACGCTCTGGGATTGATATTCATGGTATGGCTCATATCACTGGCGGTGGTTTACCAGAAAATCTGCCACGCTGTTTGGGGAAAAATCAATCCATTCAGATTAACCCTAATAGTTGGACTATTCCGCCGATTTTTAACTGGTTAGCTGAGGCGGGTAATGTTAATTTGACAGGAATGTTTAATACTTTCAATATGGGCATTGGTTTTGTTTTACTTGTACCACCTACCCACGCAGAGCAAACTATTAGTTGGTTTAATTCACAAAATATTGCTGCGTATAATATTGGTGAAGTAGTTGCTGGTGATGGTAGTTTACTAGGAATTTCCGAGTAGAAATCACATAACAATAGCAAAAAACCCGACTTTGTGGAGAAGTCGGGTTTTTGAGCTTTTTATAAGCTAAGAAGCATTGAAATTTTAGCTTTCTAACGAGCGAGAGGCTCGTACTACAGCTTATTGCTAAAATTGCCGACGGAATTGCTGGTTTAAATTTTATTTGATTGAAATTAAATTGATTAAAGGCGGCACCCAGATTTGAACTGGGGAGTGGAGGTTTTGCAGACCTCTGCCTTACCACTTGGCTATGCCGCCGTATGCACAGAATATGATTATACCAAACTTTGATCAAAATGCGTAAGTCCTCATAAAAAAAACTGCAATCGCACTTTGCCATGATTTGATATCTTAAGTCCTTAAGGCAGTACTATTGATCAGTTATAGGATAGTTGTCTCTGGTGCGCTAGTAGCCTCATCTGAGCATTTACTACCAGGAGGCGATGGGGTACTCTGGGGCGATCGCGCTATAAATTCTGTTAAACATAGTTGTATTGTTCTTTTTCAGCAAGCATTAAATAATTAAATGATGTTCTAAAATTTTCACCTCTGCCAGTTATGACACAACAGAATCTTCTAGAACTTGCCAAGCAGGGTGATGCCAAAGCGATCGCTACCCTAATGAACAGCCAGTTGCAACCTAAAGGAATCAAAGCCAAAGTTAGTATTGCCAACAACTGTTTAATGGTGATCGCAGAATCAATTGATCCAGACTCTACACAACCGCCTTCCCATTCATTTATTGTTAATTTTGTCCGCAAAGGCATAACTGCGTTAAATCCTGAAGAAATTCACCGCGTGGTTGTATGGGGAAAGGCTCCAGGCAATAAAGCTCCAGCTTGGCGAGATGATTTTAAATTATCCGAACCCGATCTGACAAATAATTTTGTTGAGCAGGAAAATAACTTTAAAGCTCAACAAGAGAATATTCAACCAGAAAATGTTGCACCCCCAAAACCTAAAAAACCATTCAAACTCTTTAGCAACACCCAAGTTTTCATGCAGACTGAGAGTTTGGTAATAGCTGGTATTATTTTCGTTTTGTTGGTTTTTGCTACTTTATTTTTTGCTGGCAGGGCAATATTCACTGTCAAAGAAGATTCTAAGGAGAATGTAGCAAATATATCTAATTTAGATGAGTCGTCAATTTTAAAAACAGAGATTACCAATTTTTTAGGAATGTATTTTAAAGCTAGTATAGCTCAAGAGAAAAAAGGAGATGAATTTTGGTGTAGTGATTCAAAAGAATACATAAAAACTATGGATAAAAGCAATGATTGGCAGCTTTTAGAGATCAATCCTTATGGAACTTCAAGTGTAGACAGTGTAGTGAAGGTTAATCATCTAAATGAAAATAAAGTACCTACAAGCACTACCTGGATTATATATCTTAAAAAAGAATATGACTCAGAAGATCAGAAAGCACCTAGAAGATGGTGTATATCATCAATCTTTGCTAAATAGCTTTTTAACTTGAATAAGCTAAAAGTTAGGGGTCAGTAGTCACAAGTAAATAGTTAGTAACCCTTGCAGATCAAACCCCTAATTTTAAATGTTGTTGATTTTTAGGTTTTAGAATTGGTAGCGTCATAGAGTCAATACTTGATAAGCTATCAAGGATTGAGTTTGCAGCTTTCGATATTTTTTGTTGGCTGTTGGCTAGGAGTAGGTTAGAGTCAACTGTTCATACTTGACGGTTGTAAACTTAAGTTTGTGCCTAAAAATATATATCTTAAATTTGAACAATGCTTGAATTTTTTAACCCTCTGTTAGGTCGTCATCCCGAAAAAGTTAAAGCTAATGTAGAAATTTACACTTGGCAAACCTGCCCTTTCTGTATTCGGGCAAAAATGTTGCTGTGGTGGAAAGGCGTTAACTTCAACGAATATAAAATTGATGGGGACGAAGCAGCCAGAAATCAAATGGCGGAACGTGCTAATGGTAGGCGGAGTGTACCACAAATTTTTATTAATAATCAACACATTGGCGGATGTGATGATATTTACGCCTTAGATAAACAAGCTCAATTGGATTCCTTGTTAGTACAATCTGCCATATTATAAGGGTGTATTGTGGTAGAAATTCCTCCTCCGCCTATTGACGAGCCTGAGTATTTAGTACATCGTCAATGGATGAAAAAAGCGATCGCACTTGCTACTGATGCGGGTTCGGCTGGTGAAGTGCCTGTAGGGGCGGTTATTGTTGACAATGCTGGTAACTTAATTGCTGAAGCTGCTAATCGTAAAGAGCGCGATCGCGATCCTACAGCACACGCAGAAATCTTAGCTATCCGAACTGCTAGCAAAGTTTTAGGCGACTGGCATCTCAATAAATGCACCCTCTACGTTACCTTAGAACCTTGCCCAATGTGTGCAGGTGCGATCGTCTTAGCGCGGTTAAAGTTGCTAGTTTATGGCGCAAATGACCCCAAAACTGGCGCAATTCGGACTGTGGCTAATATTCCTGATAGTGCTTGCTCTAATCATCGCCTATCAGTATTAGCTGGTATGTTAGAATCTCCCTGCCGCCAACAACTACAAGCTTGGTTTAGCCAACAGCGTTGAATCAATTAACAATTAACAATTAACAATTAACAATTATCAATGACCGATGACGATGCTCCTTATGACAACTGCAAAAGTGTCCTTATAGTAGAACCAAAAAGAGGTCATAAAATTTATAGTAAATACTAGGATGCAGTAAAACAACGTGAGGGCAACATGATGCAGCTTTCTTCTGAACCAAATATACAAACATCTACCCCCATCAAAGAAGGCTCCATTACTTCCCGTGTTGCAGGCTGGTTAAAGTCTATAGTCTATCCTGTGGCGCGTTACGGTTTGCTGCCATTTTACTTTAGTCAAATACAAATTATTGGGCAAGAAAATTTACCAAAAGAAGGTGCAGTTATCCTCGCACCTACCCATCGCGCTCGTTGGGATGCTTTTGTTGTACCTTATGCCACTGGTCCCTATGTTACAGGTCGTGACCTACGGTTTATGGTTTCTGCCAATGAAATGAAAGGGTTACAAGGTTGGTTTGTTCGGCGGTTGGGCGGATTTCCCGTCGATCCAGAGCAACCAGGAATTGGTAGTTTTCGTCATGGGGTTGAATTGCTTCTCAACAAGGAAATGCTGGTTATTTTCCCAGAAGGTAATATTTTTAGAGATCATCAAGTTCACCCATTAAAGCGTGGTTTGGCTCGAATTGCTCTCCAAGTAGAATCAATGGAACCAGGGTTGGAAATTAAAATTGTACCGATTAGTATTAATTACAGCCATCCATTTCCTAAGTGGCGTGGTACGGTCAAAGTTAATATTGGTTCCCCTTTAGAAGTGGCTGATTACAGCAAGGAATCTCCTAAAAAAGGGGCAAGAAAGCTAACTGCTGATTTAGAAACTGCTATCAAACAATTAACAATTAACAATTAACAATTAACAATTAACAATGGCTAGTAAAAGCCAGTCACAAGCCCTGTAAATGTATAGTTATATAGCTGTACATTATGCAGGTGTCAGTGTTACTTAGTAATCACAAGTTTTTGTAACATATTTTAATATTTTAAAATTAAGATTTATGAAATATGTTTGTTTTGTAATAAATGAAACACTATTTTTAAAAATGTTGCCGTACAATATTAGCATCAAATTTGCTGGTTAAAGTAGTTTTCCTTTCTTAATAGCTGATTTTAGGTTGAGTACAACCCTAAAAAGCTATTAAGAAAGGAGATTACTAGGTTGCCTAAACCGTGTTGTGCTTTTGGTGTACTAGCAATTTACAATCTACTCAGATTAACGCAGAGTGTTTACCATGACTAATAGAGTAAGCTTAATATCTAATTATGACCAACTAGCTATAACTAATCGGGATCTAAGTGTTGAGCAAATTAGCTGCAATATTCATTTT